>JACWEC010000001.1 GCA_014653725.1 Pelagibacterales bacterium SAG-MED32
GTTGGTGATACCCATAGAAATTTCAATAATTAATTCAAAACCAATTTTTTTGTTTCTATTTATTTTGTCTTCTATTTGAGTAACCATCATGTCAATGGCATAAACATCAGCCGCAACTCCAACTTTTGGTATCATTATCAAGTCAAGTCGTTCATCACCTTGCTCCATTAAATCAACTACATCGCGGTAACAATAATGAGTATCGAGGCCATTTATTCTGACAGAAATAGTTTTTTTTCCAAAATCAAGTTCATTTAGAGCTTTAATAACATTTTCTTTTGCTTGCTCTTTGTCTTGTGGAGCCACCGCGTCCTCTAAATCTAAACAAAATAAATAGAAACAAAAAAATTGGTTTTGAATTAATTATTGAAATTTCTATGGGTATCACCAACTTAGACAGTATTTTAACTGGCAGCAAAAGAATTGAGTCTCTTCATTTTGGTTACGCTGACTATGCTGCATCAGTCAGAATGAGGACTACTAATATAGGCGGGTCGAATTCAGATTATTCCATTTTAACAGACGAAACTAATGGAGAGAGAAATATTCATTGGAATGATATGTGGCATTATCCTATTTCTAAAATGACAACTATTGGCAGGGCTCACGGCATGAGAATTATTGATGGACCTTTCGGTGATTTTTCAGATCCAGATGGATTTAAATCGCATGCAAGAAGAACTGCAATACTCGGATGTGAGGGGAAATGGGCGATTCACCCTAGTCAAGTAGACCTAGCCAATGAAGTCTTTACGTTACCTGAAAGCGAAGTCCAAAAAGCCAAAGATATTATTAAGGCAATGAGAGAAGCTCAAGAATCTGGGGCAGGGGCAGCCACTCTCAATGGTAGACTTATAGATGCTGCATCCATTAGACAGGCTGAGCAAATCATTGAACAAACTAAATTAATTGAAACTTTAAGTTAATATAATTTATATTTAATGACCACTTATCTTGAGTTTGAAAAACCAATTGAAATACTCGATAGTAAGATAGTTGAATTAAAAAGTCTGAATGACAGCGCTCCTTCTGAGGATATGCTAGACAAGATCTCTAAAGTTGAGTTAGAGATTAGTGATACTTATAAAAAAATATACTCAAATATAAGCCCGTGGCAAAGAACACTTGTTGCCAGGCATCCAGATAGGCCAAAAACAAAACAGTACATAGAACACTTAATTGAAGATTTTTTTCCTTTATCAGGTGATAGAGCATTTTCAGATGACAAGGCGATTATAGGTGGATTTGGAAAATTTAGAGGAAAATCTGTTTTGGTTATTGGTCATGAAAAGGGTCATGACACAACTTCTCGCATAGAGCATAACTTTGGCATGCCAAGACCTGAAGGTTATAGAAAAGCCCAACGTTTAATGAAACTTGCTGAAGAGTTTGATATTCCTGTTATTTCATTTGTGGATACACCTGGCGCTTATCCAGGAGTGGGAGCAGAACAACGAGGACAGTCAGAAGCAATTGCGAAAACTACAGAATGCTGCTTATCACTAGGAGTGCCTATTGTAGCGGTAATTATAGGAGAAGGAGGTTCTGGAGGAGCGGTTGCAATAGGAACGGGCAATACCGTTTTGATGCTTGAGAATTCAATATATTCTGTAATCTCACCTGAAGGCTGTTCCTCAATTTTATGGAAGGATAACTCAAAAACTGTTGAGGCTGCATCAGCACTTAAACTCACCGCTAATGATATGTTGAAAATAGACGTGATTGACAAAATAATTCAGGAACCTTCAGGCGGAGCCCATAGGAATCGACTCATCGCAATGAACAATGTCGGCGATCAAATAGAAGAGTATCTTAATATTTTATCGAACCAGCATGGAAATGATCTAAAACACGCAAGACAAGAAAGATATTTGCAGATTGGGCGATCAGGGCTATTTAGCGATACACTTACTACAGCAAATTCTGTGCTTGATGAAAAGTATGGAAAGGCAAGTGATAGAAAAAAATTCAAAAATAGTACTTTATTCAGAGCAATTGCTGCTTTTGCAATTACTATTTTTTCAGTGGGGTTAGCTTACTACTTATTTAGCTAATATTTCCGTGACAGTGTTTATACTTTTTCCCAGATCCACATGGACAAGGAGAGTTCCTTGATATTTTTTTATCTTTTTTGATAGGTTCATTTGACGATTGATCAACTTCGTCACTATTATCGTCAATGTTGAGATTAGTATTCTCACGTATTCGCATTCGTGAGAAAATCTTTGTTACATCTGTTTTTAGATTATTGATTAATCCTTCAAATAAACTAAAAGCTTCATTTTTATATTCATTAAGAGGATCTCTTTGCCCATATCCTCTAAGGCCGATTGTTGATCGTAATTGTTCTAAATTATTTATATGATCCTTCCATTTATCATCTAGGATTTTAAGAAGAACCATTTTTTCAGCAGTATTAATTTTTTCTTTGGAATGATTTTGAGCTCTGGAGATTGAAATATCATCTATGATTTTATATATTTTATCTTTTAATCCTTGATGATCGATCTCTTCCTCTTCTATTATTTTCTTAAGATTAAAATCTTGAGAAAAATGCTGAGAAATCTCCTTACTTAATTCATCGACATTCCATTGATCTATATACGCTTTCTCAGGAGCGTATTGATTTATAATATCATCAGCGACATCGTATTGCATATCTTTTGCAATTTCAGATATATCGTCAGCATTCATCAATTCTAGCCTTTGATCAAATATTGTTTTTCTTTGATCATTTAAAACGTCATCAAATTTCAATAATGTTTTCCTAATATCAAAATTACGACCCTCAACTTTTTTTTGTGCTCTTTCAAGAGCTTTTGATATCCAAGCATGTTGGATTGACTCACCTTCTTTAAGACCCAGACTTTTTAGAACACTATCAATTCGTTCAGAACCAAAAATTCTCATTAAATCATCTTCTAAACTAATAAAAAATTTAGTTTCACCTGGATCTCCTTGTCTTCCAGATCTACCTCTAAGTTGATTGTCTATTCTTCTACTTTCGTGCCTTTCACTTCCAATCACATATAAACCACCAGAGTCAATCACATTTTTATTTTGCAAGGAGATTTTATTTTTTAATTTATCGGAACCTTCATGATCTTTCATTTGCTTTTTATTAAATTCAAAATTTCCACCCAGTTGAATATCAGTTCCTCTTCCAGCCATATTTGTTGCTATCGTCACAGCGCCTGGCTCGCCAGCATTAGCAATTATTTTTGCTTCTGATTCATGTTGCTTTGCATTAAGAACTTCGTGATTAATTTTGGCATTTTTTAATTTTTTTGATATTTTTTCTGACTTATCAATACTAGTTGTTCCAATCAGAACAGGCTGATTTTTCGAATTACATTCAACAACTTGTTTTATGATTGCATCATATTTTTCCTCAGAGGTACGGTAGATTTCATCTTCATTATCTTTTCTAACAACAGGTGTATTTGTAGGGACCGCAAAAACTGGTAAATTATATATATCTGCAAATTCTTCTGCTTCGGTAAGGGCTGTTCCAGTCATTCCTGATATTTTCTTGTAAAGTCTAAAATAGTTTTGATATGTTATAGAAGCTAGGGTCTGGCTCTCATTTTGTACCTTTACATTTTCTTTTGCCTCTATTGCTTGATGCAAGCCATCGCCATACCTTCTTCCTTCCATTGTTCTGCCTGTGAATTCATCAACGATAATTACACTTCCAGATTTAACTATATAATCTCTATCTTTTTCAAATAGTTTATTTGCTCTCAATGCTTGATTGATATGGTGAACTACAGAAACATTTGATACGTCATAAAGCGTACCCTCAGTTATAATTTTTTTTTCCTTTAAAATTTTTTCTGCCTTATCATTTCCTTTATCTGTAAGTGTCCCTGTTTTTGTCTTTTCATCAATTTCATAATCTTCTGGGTCTAGGAAAGGAATAATCTTGTTTACAGAATTATAGAGTGTTGTTTTATCTTCAACAGCTCCAGAAATTACTAAGGGTGTTCGTGATTCATCTATAAGAATGCTATCAACCTCGTCAACAATGCAGAAATTATGAGATCTCTGTACCATATTTTTTTTAAGCACTCTTAGGTTATCCCTTAAATAATCAAAACCAAATTCGTTATTTGTTCCATACGTAATGTCACAGTTGTATTGTTTTTGTCTTTCCTCAACTCCGGTCACATCGTTTGTGAGACATCCAACAGTTAGCCCAAGATATTTGAATACATTACCCATCCACTCGGAGTCTCTTCTTGCAAGATAGTCATTTACAGTAACTATATGCACACCTTCATCAGTTAGTGAGTTAAGAAATGCAGCAAGTGTAGATACAAGTGTTTTACCCTCGCCTGTTTTCATCTCAGCTATACCACCGCTATGAAGAATCATCCCCCCAATTAATTGAACATTAAAATGTCTCTGCCCAAGTGTTCTTTTTGCTGCTTCTCGAACGATAGCGAAAGCTTCAAGGATAAATTTATCAATACTTGCCCCATCTTTGATTTCAGCTTTAATCTTTTCGATATGAGTTATTAAGTCCTCTTGAGTTTTCTTTTCAAATACTGGTTCAAGTGCGTCAATATCTTTGGCAATTTTCGAAAACTCACCAATTTTTTTCTTATCATTCCCGCTAAAAAGTGAATTTACTATTGAATTTAGATTAAACATGTAAGTTGATATTGTTATTTTCTATTTAATTACAAGCTTTTATACATTAAATACTAACTTCAATTAAGTTAAAATTAGTATTATTAATTAAAGAGATAATAGTGAGACAAAAATACAGAAAATCACCACTTGCACCAAAAAAGGCAAACAAGGTTTCAAGTATTCAAGGTATAGAACTTTATACCTACTGTGCCAATCTTTACGATAAATCTAGAAACGATGTAGCAATTTTTATTTTTAAAGAAAAAGGTTCTATAGCTGAAGTGTTTACTCAGTCTTCTATGAGATCCTGTACTCTTGATTGGAATGAAAAAGCACTTAAAAAAAAAGAGGTGCAAGCAATAATAATTAATTCTGGAAATGCAAATACGTTTACAGGAAAGAAAGGTCATCAGTCTTTAATAAAGATAAGCGAACTTGTTTCAAATATGTTTAATCTTTCAAAAAGTAAAATATTTTTTGCATCTACGGGTGTCATTGGAGAAGAATTTCCTGAACAAAAAATAATAAATGCGATAAGAAAAAATAAAATTAAAAACAATAATTGGATGGATGCAGCAAAAGCCATAATGACAACAGATACTTTTCCAAAAGCTATTTCATCAAAGACTAAAGTTGATAATAAAGTAGTAACAATTACGGGAATTACCAAAGGATCCGGAATGATCGAGCCAAATATGGCAACCATGTTAGGATTTATATTTATTGATTTAGAAATTCCTCAGAAAATTTTACAAGCTTTATTAAAACAACTCAATGCCAAGTCATTCAATAGAATTTCTGTTGATGGCGATGAGTCTACGAATGATACAGTTATACTTGCAAGCTCAAATAAAATTAAACTTAAAAACAAAATTAATTCTATAAATGATAAAAGAATAAACATCTTGAAAACCTCTTTATATAAAGTGTTTAGCTCTTTATCGGAACAAATCGTTAGAGATGGTGAGGGAGCAACTAAATTAATCAAAATTAAAGTGAAGAAAGCTAAGAATATTTTGCAGGCTGAGAAAATTGCAAGATCTATCGCAAATTCAAATCTTTTTAAAACTGCGATTTATGGAGAAGATGCTAATTGGGGGAGAATAATCATGGCAATTGGCAAAACATATGAAAAAATCAATCAAAGCAAATTAAAGATTTACTTTGGTGACTACTTAGTAGCAATGAATGGAAAAGCTAATACTAAAATAAATAATTCTGATATTAAGAAGTACTTAGGACAAAAAGAGGTTAAAATACAAATTGATCTCGCTATAGGAAATTCACACGCTGATATTTTAACATGTGATTTGTCGCACAAATATATAGATATAAATGCTTCATATAAGTCATGAATCTAGTTTTTTGCTCTTCAGCAGTCATTAGAAATAAAAAAGACCAAATTCTAATCATGAGTCGAAAAAATAAAAAAACATTCAGAAATTGTTGGGAGTTTCCTGGAGGAAAATTATCTAATTTCGAAGATTATTTTGAAGCCTTAATAAGAGAATTGAAAGAGGAATTAGGAATTGATATCGCTAAAAATAAGTTAAAGAATTATATTTTTACTAGGCATCAGTATCGAGCTTTCTTGTTAATGATGTATACATTTGAGGTTAAACACTGGTCAGGTCAAATTGAAAATAAAGATAATGAAACATTAAGATGGGTTTCAATTAAAGAAATAAAAAAAATAAAATTATTGCCTGCGAATACCAAAGTTATTAATTATTTTTTAAAATAACAACCAGTGTCCTCTGTGAAAACAGAAACTATATTATACTCTCCATATTCAATTGAAATTTCTTTCCCCACCTCATCTTTATTGTAACCCAATAGTTTAATTTGACTGTACAATTCATCGTCTGAAACTGATGCAGTTATAACACGATCATATGCTTCATCGCAATAATCACTTTTCATCTCTGATATAAAGAAACAAACACAATAGTGTTTTGCAGAAGCATTTAAACCAATGAGAGTTTCATCAGACTTGGCTGTACTAATATTTATAAAAAAAAATGATGTAAATATTATTAATGTGTTATAAATATTCTGTGACATCTTATGCATAAAATTATTAAATTTATTACGTATTTATCCTTTATTTTTATTTGGGTCAATCCATCATTAGCTATTATTAATCAGTTACCACAAAATGACGCAGTCGAGTGGCCAACAAATACATGGCCAGAAAATTTAAAAGAAATTGACGACGAGCGGTTTAGTGCAATTATTAATTATACTTTTTCTGATAATTCTTATGATGAATTGGGGCGCACGAATGCGCTTTTAATTATTCAAGATGGAAGTATTGTTTATGAGAAGTACAATTCTCCTATTACAAAAGATACTAAGCTTGTCTCCTATTCAATGGCAAAAAGCTATATTGGTTTATTGACTGGAATGATGATTGATAGAGGCATCATTTTATCAAAAGATGAAACAAATCTCCTACCAAGCTGGGATGACAATAGAAAACATATTTCTATAGGACATATGCTTAATATGCAGTCAGGGCTGGACTATGTTGAGGAGTATGATTTAGGTGGAAGGTCAGATACATTAGAAATGCTATTTGGGCAGGGACGATTTGATCAAGCTGGGTTTGCATCTTCCATGAAACTAAAAACTCCTCTACCAGGTATGAAATATAACTACTCGACGGGAGAAACTAATATTCTTAGCCAAATAATAAAGACAAGGCTTGAAGTTCAAGGAATCGACTATTTGGATTTCATCAAAGGTAATCTTGTTGAAAAGATAGGCATAAAAAATTCTATCTTCGAATTTGATAACTCTGGAACTTTCATTGGTGGTAGCTCCATATTTGCAAACGCAAGAGATTATGCGAGATTTGGATATTTATATTTAAGAGATGGAGTATGGGATGGCGAGAGAATTGTGTCAAAAGAATGGATTGATGACACAAGAACTCCAGCTAAAAACTCCTACCAGTTGTATAGTAATCAATTTTGGATGCCTTATCCAGCATTTACACGGGGACTTCCAAAGGATACTTACTATGCCGCTGGATTTGGAGGACAGTACATATTGATTATCCCATCTAAGGATATGATAGTCGTTAGATTAGGTGAAACTTATGTTGAAGATGATAAAGTATTAGAAAATATTTCTGAAATCATAAATTATTTTGATGATAGGATCTAATTTTTATGAGTGACCAAATAATTATTTATTCATCGTACAATTGTGGATATTGTGACTTAGCAAAAAAACTCCTTGATCAAAAAAAAATAAAGTATCAAGAAATTAACATTCAAGACGATCCCTTCCAAAGAGACATTATGTTAGAGAGAGCTAATGGAAAAAGAACTGTTCCGCAAATTTTTTTTAAAAACCTGCATATCGGTGGATTTGAAGAATTAAAAAAACTTGACGTAAGTGGTAAGCTTGACAGTATTTTAGATGGGTAAAAGATTCAAAGTAGCCTGCGTCCAATTAAATTCAGGCCAATCAGTAAAAAAAAATCTAGATCAAACACTCAAATATTTAACAAGAGCTGTAAAGCTTGATGCAAATCTAATTTTAACACCCGAAATCACTAATATTGTTTCTTTAAATCAAAAGCATTTACTGAAAGAAACTTATCCTGAAAAAAATGATCCATTTTTGAAAAAAATAAAAGAATTTGCAAAGAACAATTCTGTTTGGGTTGTTTTAGGATCTATCATTGTGAAAGATAAAAATGAAAGTCTTTTCAATCGATCTTACTTAATCAGCAATAAAGGTGTAATAATTTCAAAATATGACAAGATTCATATGTTCGATGCTATCATCTCCTCTAAAGAATTTTATAAGGAGTCTTCTATTTTTACTGCTGGGAAAAAAGTAAAGATAGGTCAGACACCGTGGGGCAAAGTGGGGCTCTCAATTTGCTATGATATGAGGTTTCCAGAATTGTATAGAAGTCAAGTCGCTGTAGGCGCTAAAATAATTTCAATTCCTTCCGCATTCACAGTTACTACTGGAAAAGCTCACTGGCACACATTATTAAAAGCACGAGCTATCGAAAGTGGATGTTATGTATTCGCACCTGCTCAATGTGGTCAAAATACTCCTAAAAGAAAAACATATGGTCATAGCCTCATAGTCTCGCCATACGGCAAAATCTTAAAAGAAAAAATGAGTGGAACTGGAATAATTACCTGTAAAATTAATATGGATGAAGTTGATAATATTAGAAAAAATATGCCAAGTTACCAATCAAAACTATTGAAAAGAACTATTTCGTAACAATATATTATACATGATCGTATTTAATTTAATGTGCAAAGATTGTTCTTCTGAATTTGAAGGGTGGTTTTCTAATTCAAAATCCTGCGACACTCAGATTAAACAAAAATTAGTTGAGTGTGTAATTTGTAATTCCTCTAATATAGAAAAAACACTTTCTAAGCCGAATGTATCTGTCAATAAGGGTAAGGATAAGTCATCAGAAAAGGTTCTGCGAGAATTAAAAAATAAAATTAAGGATGTAAAAAAATTCATTGAAAAAAATTGCGATTATGTAGGCGATAATTTTGCTTATGAAGCAAGGAAAATACACTATGGTAAGAAAGACAAAAAACCTATTTACGGCAAGGCTACTAAAGAAGATGTTGTAGAGTTAAATGATGAGGGTATTGAAGTCGCATCGATACCTTGGGTTGAAGAGGAGAATTAAATTTTTTTACCAGCTACCATATAATTAGCGTTCATATTTTGAGACTTGTACCATATATCGCCTAAAGGATTATAATTAACTCCCGCACTTCCAATAACATCAAATTTGTTTTGAATAAGGAAAGAATAAATTTCTTCGGGTGTTAAGAACTTATTCCAATTATGAGTGCCCTTCGGAAGAAATCCTAATATATATTCAGCTGTAAATTTAGCGAACACCAGAGAAAATAATGTTTTATTAATTGTTGCAATAAACATTAATCCATTATTGTTTACTAGATTGCAACTTTTATTAATAAATTCTTTCGGATTATTGACATGTTCAATAACTTCTAAATTTAATATTACATCATATTGATTTTTTTTGGGTAGCTCTTCAACAGTACTCATAATATAGTTAATGTCTAATCCACTCTCTTCAGCATGAATTTTTGCTGTAAGACAGTTTTTTTCTAATGCATCAATTCCAGTTACCTTGGCACCTAGTCTGGCTAGTGGTTCGCACATTAATCCACCACCACAGCCTATATCCAAAATTGATAAACCTTTAAGTGGTTTATCTTTTTCTGAATTTATGGAAAAATGATCTTTTATAGTTTGAATTATATAAGAGAGACGAACAGGGTTAAATTTGTGTAAAGTTTTGAATTTACCATCGTGCTTCCACCACTCTTTTGAGAGACTTCTGAATTTCTCAATTTCAGTCTTATCAATTGAATTTATATCCATAATACAATGTCTTAAGTAGTACTTGATTTAACTGAGGTTATACAGTACTTCTTATTTTTAATTCTTTAAAATATCACGATAAACTATTTAGTTACGATATAGAAAATGTCCACACTTGTTTTAAAATTTGGCGGTACCTCTGTTGCTACAACAAAATTAATAGAGTCTGCAGCAAAAATTGTTAAATCTGAATATGATAAAAACAATAACATTGTCGTAGTCGTATCAGCGATGTCTGGAACTACAAACAGTTTAATCGACCATGTAAATAGTATCGACTTTAATGATGATAGTGAATATGACCTGGTTGTTTCATCCGGTGAGCAAATTACAGCTGGCCTTATGTCATTGGCTCTCAAGAAACTAAACGTACCAGCAAGGTCCTGGTTAGGATGGCAAATACCCATTATTACAAGAGGCCAACATCGAAATGCCTTTATTGATAAAATAGTACCAGATGGCATTGTCAACGATTTCAAAGAGAAAAAAGTTGCAGTTGTTGCAGGTTTTCAAGGAATATCTTCAGAAGAAAGAATAACAACTATTGGCCGAGGTGGATCAGACAATACAGCCGTCTTTTTAGCTGCGGCAGTTGCTGCGGAAAGGTGTGATATCTATACTGATGTTGATGGTGTTTACACTTCTGATCCTAAAATGACAGAAAAAGTAAGAAGACTTGATAAAATTTCTTATGAAGAGATGATCGAAATGGCCTCTCAAGGCGCTAAAGTCCTTCAGACTACATCTGTAGAATCCGCAATGAATCATGATGTGAATGTTAATGTAAGATCAACATTTAATCCTTCTGACGAAGGTACACAAATTTCAAATGATGTATCGAATGAAACTCGTGCAGTTACAGGCGTTGCTTATTCTAAAGATGAGGCAAAAATAACTATTATTGATGTTGAGGATAAGCCTGGAGTTGCAGCAGAAATATTCAAAGAATTAGCTAGTTCATCAGTAAATGTAGATATGATTGTTCAAAATAATTTTATTGAGAGAAAAATGACTAATATAACCTTTACAGTCCCGATGACTGATTTAAAGAAGTCACTTGGCGTACTTGAGGAACTTAAAAAAATAATAGTTTTTTCAAAAGTATTGGATGAGCAAAACTTATCAAAAGTTTCAATAATTGGTTCAGGTATGAGAAATCAGCCAGGAATAGCAGCAAAAATGTTTGATTGCCTTTCTAATAATAATATTAATATTGAGGTTATATCTACTTCTGAAATTAAAATTAGCGTCCTAATTGATAGAAATAAAACAGAGGCAGCTGTAAATGCGCTACACAGTGTATTTAATCTAGATAAAATATAATATAATTTAAAGTTGTTAATAAGGTTTCATCGTGAGTGAAGAATTTAAACATACCATAGTACGACGTAAGACTAAAATGATTAATGTTGGCAATGTAAAAGTTGGTGGCGATGCAAAAATCACTGTTCAGTCAATGACCAATACTTTAACTACAGATATTGATGCTACAGTCTCTCAAATAAATAGGTTAGTTGAAGAGGGCGCTGATATTGTCAGAGTTTCATGTCCAGATAAAGAGTCTACTGAGTCTCTCAAAGAGGTAGTAAATCAATCAAGTGTTCCAATTGTTGCCGATATACACTTTCATTATAAACGTGCCATTGAAGCGGCAGAAGCTGGTGCAGCCTGTTTAAGAGTTAATCCCGGAAATATTGGGAAAGAAAAAATCATCGAAGTAATTGAGGCTGCAAAGCAAAACAATATTAGCATGAGAGTAGGAGTTAATGCAGGATCAATAGATGAAAAAATATTAATAAAATACAAAGAGCCATGTTCTGATGCGTTGGTTGAAAGTGCGTTAGAAAATATAAAGTTATTGGAAGATAATAATTTTGAAAACTTCAAGATTAGTGTTAAAGCATCTGATGTATTTATAACTATTGAGTCATATGAAAAGCTTGCTCAATTATGTGATTATCCATTTCATGTTGGACTAACTGAGGCAGGCACATATTTATCTGGTTCAATTAAATCCTCAATAAGTATTGGCAATCTTTTATCAAAGGGCATTGGAGATACGATAAGAGTGTCACTTACTGCTGATCCGGTGGAAGAGATTAAGGTTGGTTATGAAATATTAAAAAGTTTAGATTTAGGATTAAGAGGAATTAAAATTATCTCTTGTCCCTCTTGTGCTCGACAAGCTTTCCCAGTGATTGAAACAGTTAAAAAATTAGAACAAAGACTTGCTCATATAAAAACACCTCTCACACTTTCAATCATTGGATGTGTTGTTAATGGTCCTGGAGAGGCACTCAAAAGTGACATCGGCCTTACTGGAGGAGGTAAGGGTAATAATATGATTTATTTGTCAGGTGTAGCGGACCATAAAATAACCAATCCTGAAATTGTTGATCATGTAGTTGAGCTTGTTGAGCAAAAAGTTAGAACAATAAATGATTAAGCGAGACGAATTAGATAAAATATTAAATAAATTTAATTCTTTAGAGCAGGAGTTAACCACAGCAGTCAACGATAAAGAAAAATATGTTTCTATTTCAAAGGAATATGCAGAAATTAAGCCTTTAGCTGAACAAACAAATATTTATTTATCTCTTCTCAAAGAACATGAAGATTTGAATGCAGTTTTAGATGGAAATGATAGCGACCTTATAGAAATTGCAAAATCTGAGATTGGCAATTTAAAATTAAATCTGCAATCTTCTGAAGAATCCTTAAAGCAGCTATTGATACCGAAAGATCCATTAGACCAAAAAGATGTCATTCTCGAAATTAGAGCAGGAACAGGTGGAGATGAAGCAGCGTTATTTGCAAATGAACTATTGCGCATGTATCAGCGATATGCGGAGGATCAAAATTGGAAAGTTGATTATCTCTCCGTTTCTGACTCTGAAAAAGGGGGCATGAAAGAGGTTATAGCCAAAATATCAGGGCAAAGTGTCTATTCAAAACTGAAGTTTGAGTCAGGTGTTCATAGGGTTCAACGGGTTCCTGAAACTGAGTCACAAGGAAGAGTTCATACATCTGCAGCTAGTGTTGTAGTATTACCTGAAGCTGAGGATGTTGACATTCAAATTGACGAAAAAGATATAAGAGTTGACGTATTTCGCTCAAGTGGTGCTGGGGGGCAACATGTAAATACTACTGATAGTGCAGTCAGAATTACTCATATGCCATCAGGAATTGTTGTACAACAACAGGATGAAAAATCACAACACAAAAATAAAGCAAAAGCTATGCTTGTCTTAAAAACGAGACTTTATGATCATGAGAGAAAAAAGCAAGAAAATGATATTGCTGATAAAAGAAAATCTCAGATTGGTTCAGGCGACAGATCAGAAAGAATTAGGACTTACAACTTTCCACAAGGAAGAGTTACAGATCACAGAATTAATTTAACATTGTATAAACTTGAGCAAATTTTGAATGCATCTGGACTTGAGGAAGTTATCTCAAATTTAATTATAGCTGATCAAAGCAATTAAAATGACAACAATTGGTGAAATTCTATATTCAGATGGGAATTCTATTTCAGTCTTTGAGAAAAAGTTACTTTTATCTCATGTACTTGGCTTCAGTAATGAAAAGCTAAATTTAACTCATAGCAAAAAAATAGGTGATAAAGATTTAAAAAAATTTGAACAACTAATTAATAGAAGAAAAAATTCAGAACCAATTGCTTATTTAATGAATATAAAATCATTTTGGAAAAATGATTTTTATGTCGATCAGTCTGTTCTTATTCCAAGATCAGATAGTGAATTATTAATTGAATCAGTCATTGAATATTTTCCTGATTTAACAAAAACTTATAATTTTTTAGACCTTGGATCGGGGTCTGGCTGCTTGATAATATCTCTACTAAATGAATATTTATTAAGCTCAGGAATAGGTGTAGAAATTGATAAAGAAGCTATCAAAGTTTCAGAAAAAAATAAGGAATTTTTATTAAATAAAGATAGGCTAAAATTTTTAGAAAGAGATTTTTCTAACTATGATACCAGTTCATCCGATATTATTATCAGTAACCCACCATACATCCCATTCGAAGAAAAAAAAGATATAATGAAAGAAGTAAGGAATTATGAACCATCAAAGGCTTTATTTGCAGATGAAAAAGGACTTTATTTTTACAGAAAGATTATTGAAAATTTATCTAAACACTTGAAGAGAAAACAGTTTCTATTCTTAGAAGTAGGAATAAATCAAACAGATGGAGTAGTTAAGATATTGAAAAATAACAACTTTAATGTTGTTTCAATAAAAAAAGATATTTCAAACATCCCTAGGTGTATTATTGCTGAAAGAAGTTAAATAAAAACTTGATTATTTTTATAGTAAACACTAGTTTACTCACATTCTTATAGAGAAAATATAATTTCTTATAGAAAACTAAAACTTTCCAAATATTTTAGGAAATAAAATTTCAAAGTGAAAAATAGAAGAACGAGAC
The DNA here is from genome assembly GCA_014653725.1 of Pelagibacterales bacterium SAG-MED32. Classification (GTDB taxonomy): domain Bacteria; phylum Pseudomonadota; class Alphaproteobacteria; order Pelagibacterales; family AG-422-B15; genus CACNXQ01. The sequence goes on from JACWEC010000001.1 coordinate 14,510, forward strand.
CTTTTAAAAGGTCAAACAATAGACATTCAGGTGATAGTTTTGTTAATGGCAATAGCTCTACTCGTGTTAGAGGTAATCTATCAACAGTACTTGAAAAATATAAAGTTCTGGCAAAAGATGCAGCTGCTTCGGGAGACCATATAGGAGCAGAAAATTATTTACAGCATGCTGAACACTACAGCCGTTTAATAAATGATCGGCAAGACAGAAATAATAGTAATGGAGAAACAAAAACCATTAAAACCGAGTCTGCTGAAGAGAAAACTGTACCTGTTGAAACCTTAGATCCTGCTAAAGCAATAGAAGAAGCTAATTCTTAATTTTTGATATTTCATTATTTATCCTGTCTTTTTCGGCGAGAAAATTATTTAAACTCGTCCCTTTTAATTTCTTACCTGATGGAAGTTTCATCTTCATTGGATTAATTTTTTCACCGTTAAATATAACTTCGTAATGAAGATGTGGACCTGTTGATAATCCGGTGCTTCCTACATAACCGATAGTTTGTCCTTGTTTGACCCGAACATTCTTTTGCATGCCGGAAGCATAACTACTGAGATGAGAATAACTGGTTTTATAACCATTCAAGTGTTTAATTCGAATATATTTTCCTGCACCACCGTTGGTACCAACATATTCAATATGCCCTGTTCCAGCGGCCATGATTGGAGTGCCTGTGGGGGCAGCAAAGTCAACGCCCATGTGCTTTTTATTATATCCTAGGATAGGGTGCTTTCTCATACCGTATGCTGATGATAATCTTGCGCCATTTATAGGAGTTTTCATTAGAGCTTTTGTGGCACTTTTGCCGTCACTATTAAAATATTCAATCTCATTATTATCTTCGAATTTGTAGAGTTCATACGCATCTTTGGTCAGAACAATTTCTGCAAAAAGGATTGATCCAGTTTTGATTAATTTGTCTTCTTTATCTTTAAATTGTTCAAATAAAATTTTTATTTGATTTTTGTTTCTGATGTCTCGTTGAAAATCAATATCAAAACTAAAAAGTTGGACAAATGACATGATTATATTGTCTGGTACATTAATATTTTTAAGCGATGAATAGATACTTTTATCTATGTCAACTTCATGAAATACGAGTTCTGAGTAAAGTGTTTTCACGTCTTTGCGTACTGTAAATTTATCGTCTATTTTTAAGACTGATATTTTTTCCTCACTATCAGGATAAATTACAACTTCTTTAACAATTCTTTTTTCCTTTATAAGTTCAGAAATAATTTCTATGCGCGTTCCAATTCTTAGTTGGTTTGTCTCCATTGAATCTTCTGCAGCTATAATTAATTGGTCAATTTCTATATTATTAAGATTAGTTTTTTTGAGAGTACTAATTAAGGTATCGCCTTCTTCAAGTTCATAGTACTCGAGAAATGAGAAGAATAAGTCTAAACTATCTTTTTCTTCAGTATTATCGTTCTGAATTTGAATTGCTTCTTTTGGTTTTTGAATATCACTGTTGTCGTTAAAAGACACTGACAAATAATAAGCTACCGCGCTAATAAGAATCAGCCCAATTACAAAAACCAAGATTTTTTTGTTTAATAGATGCATTTTCATCCTTTCATATAAAGAATTTATATTTTATGACATCACTAATATTAATCTCAAGAGACTAAATGATTTTATGCGCTCTATCCCATTGATATTGTTGGCTATTCTATAAGACTGAAAAGTGCTTATTTTCTGGGTGATTTTATGTTTGATGCTTGACTTTTTGGCTCAATACAATAAAAAACGTTCACCCTTGTTCGGTGATGCTCTGAACCTGCGGCATATGACTATTTTAGTCTTAATATAATCAATCTGGCATTTTTTATTTTTCCAATGGAAAAGTAATACCTGCCTGCGCGATTATGCTATTGGAAAAGTAAATTGAAAGAGAAACGTGGGCGGTAATTCCGCAGTACAGAATAATCGTACACGTTTTATTTGGATTACATAATTTAAATTATGTAACTCCGCCAATAAGTTTGTGTGCGTCGTGTTTAAACTTGAGAGTTTGATCATGGCTCAGAATGAACGCTGGCGGCACGCTTAACACATGCAAGTCGAACGGGATCTTCGGATCTAGTGGCAGACGGGTGAGTAACGCGTGGGAACCTGCCCAGTAGTAGAGAATAACTTGAGGAAACTTAAGCTAATACTTTATACACCCTTCGGGGAAAAGCTTTATGCGCTATTGGATGGGCCCGCGTTAGATTAGTTTGTTGGTGAGGTAATGGCTCACCAAGACTACGATCTATAGCTGGTCTGAGAGGATGATCAGCCACACTGGGACTGAGACACGGCCCAGACTCCTACGGGAGGCAGCAGTGGGGAATATTGGACAATGGGGGCAACCCTGATCCAGCGATGCCGCGTGAGTGATGAAGGCCTTCGGGTTGTAAAACTCTTTCGTCAGGGAAGATAATGACGGTACCTGAAGAAGAAGATCCGGCTAACTCCGTGCCAGCAGCCGCGGTAATACGGAGGGATCTAGCGTTATTCGGAATTACTGGGCGTAAAGCGAGCGTAGGCGGATTTGTAAGTTGGAGGTGAAATCCCAGAGCTTAACTCTGGAACTGCCTTCAAAACTACATTTCTTGAGTTTGGTAGAGGAGAGTGGAATTCCTAGTGTAGAGGTGAAATTCGTAGATATTAGGAGGAACACCAGTGGCGAAGGCGACTCTCTGGGCCAATACTGACGCTGAGGTTCGAAAGCATGGGTAGCGAACAGGATTAGATACCCTGGTAGTCCATGCAGTAAACGATGAGTGCTAGATGTTGGGAATTTAAATTTCCAGTATCGCAGTTAACGCGTTAAGCACTCCGCCTGGGAAGTACGGCCGCAAGGCTAAAACTCAAATGAATTGACGGGGACCCGCACAAGCGGTGGATCATGTGGTTTAATTCGAAGATACGCGAAGAACCTTACCGGCCCTTGACATACCAATCGCGGACTTAAGAGATTAAGTCTTTCACTTCGGGTGGATTGGATACAGGTGCTGCATGGCTGTCGTCAGCTCGTGTCGTGAGATGTTGGGTTAAGTCCCGCAACGAGCGCAACCCTTACCTTCAATTGCCAGCACGTTATGGTGGGAACTTTGAAGGAACTGCCGGTGATAAGCCGGAGGAAGGTGGGGATGACGTCAAGTCCTCATGGCCCTTACGGGCCGGGCTACACACGTGATACAATGGTAACTACAAAAGGCAGCGAAGGAGCGATCTGGAGCAAATCTCTAAAAGTTACCTCAGTTCGGATTGCACTCTGCAACTCGAGTGCATGAAGTTGGAATCGCTAGTAATCGTAGATCAGCGCGCTACGGTGAATACGTTCCCGGGTCTTGTACACACCGCCCGTCACACCATGGGAGTTGGTTTTACCTGAAGCTGGTTCGCTAACCGTAAGGAGGCAGCCAACCACGGTAAGATTAGCGACTGGGGTGAAGTCGTAACAAGGTAACCGTAGGGGAACCTGCGGTTGGATCACCTCCTTTCTAAGAGTCATTTTTTGAGTTCTTTTGAACTTAAGAAATTTTTAACTTAGTAATTATATGTGGCTTACCGTCCTCGTTTCTCTTTCATTGTTTAAAACTATAAAGCCTACGTTTGGGCTTGTAGCTCAGTCTGGTTAGAGCGCACCCCTGATAAGGGTGAGGTCGGTAGTTCGAGTCTACCCAGGCCCACCATGACGTGGTTTCTCTTGGGGCTGTAGCTCAGCTGGGAGAGCACCTGCTTTGCAAGCAGGGGGTCACCGGTTCGATCCCGGTCAGCTCCACCAAAGTTTTAAGCTTTTCCATTTACATCGTGAAGTGACATCAATACTAAATTAATAAAATTTTTATTGAGAATTCAAAATATCTAAGTATTGCAAAAAATATAAGTTTGTTTTTTGTACATAGAATAATCAAGCGTTTAAGAGCATTTGATGGATGCCTTGGCACACAAAGGCGATGAAGGACGTAGTACGTTGCGATAAGCTTCGGGGAGTGACGAACACACTTTGATCCGAAGATTTCCGAATGGGGAAACCCAACTCTTTTGAGTTATTGCTAACTGAATACATAGGTTAGTAAAGCGAACCCAGTGAACTGAAACATCTAAGTAACTGGAGGAAAGGATATCAACCGATACTCCGTAAGTAGTGGCGAGCGAAAGCGGACTAGGCCAGTAGCATTAATTGTACAACCAGAATTACCTGGAAAGGTAAACCATAGAGAGTGATAGTCTCGTATGGGTAACGACAGTTAATGTTCTCGAGTAAGACGGGACACGTGAAATCTTGTCTGAACATGGGGGGACCACCCTCCAAGCCTAAGTACTCTTGTGTGACCGATAGTGAACTAGTACCGTGAGGGAAAGGTGAAAAGAACCCCGACGAGGGGAGTGAAATAGATCCTGAAATTGAATGCTTACAAGCTGTGGAAGCCCGTAAGGGTGACCGCGTACCTTTTGTATAATGGGTCAGCGAGTTAGTTTGAAGTGCAAGCTTAAGCCGTAAGGTGTAGGCGTAGCGAAAGCGAGTCTTAATAGGGCGACAGTACTTTGGATTAAACCCGAAACCGAGTGATCTAGCCATGAGCAGGTTGAAGATAAGGTAACACTTATTGGAGGACCGAACCAGTTGACGTTGAAAAGTCTTTGGATGACTTGTGGTTAGGGGTGAAAGGCCAATCAAACTCGGATATAGCTGGTTCTCCGCGAAAACTATTTAGGTAGTGCGTCATATGAATACCATCGGGGGTAGAGCACTGGATGGGCAAGGGGGGAGAGATCCTTACTAAGTCCAACCAAACTCCAAATACCGATGAGTAATATATGGCAGACAGACTACGGGTGCTAAGGTCCGTAGTCGAAAGGAAAACAGTCCAGACCAACAGCTAAGGTCCCCAAGTTATTGTTAAGTGGGAAAGGATGTCGGACGACCAAAACAGCCAGGAGGTTGGCTTAGAAGCAGCCATCCTTTAAAGAAAGCGTAACAGCTCACTGGTCTAAATAAGTTGTCCGGCGCCGAAGATGTAACGGGGCTAAACAATACACCGAAGCTTTGGACACAATTTATTGTGTGGTAGCGGAGCGTTCCGTACGTTGTTGAAGGGAGACTCGCGAGAGCTCCTGGAGATATCGGAAGTGAGAATGCTGACATGAGTAGCGACAAACAGAGTGAGAAACTCTGTCGCCGAAAATCCAAGGGTTCCTGCGCAAGGCTAATCCGCGCAGGTTGAGTCGGCTCCTAAGGCGAGGACGAAAGTCGTAGTCGATGGGAACAAGGTTAATATTCCTTGACCAGATGAGATGTGACGGATGACGTAAATTGTCTATCCTTATATGGATTGGATAGGCAGTGAAGTCGTTCCAGGAAATAGCCTCATCATGGACCGTACCCGAAACCGACACAGGTGGATAGGTAGAAGATACCAAGGCGCTTGAGAGAACTATGCTGAAGGAACTCGGCAAATTGCCTCTGTAACTTCGGAAGAAGGAGGACCTATGTTTGGGCAACCAGATGTAGGTGGCACAGAAATGGGGGTAGCAACTGTTTATTAAAAACACAGGACTCTGCAAAGCCGCAAGGCGAAGTATAGGGTCTGACGCCTGCCCGGTGCCGGAAGATTAAAGTGAGTGGTGCAAGCTACAACCTGAAGTCCCGGTGAACGGCGGCCGTAACTATAACGGTCCTAAGGTAGCGAAATTCCTTGTCGGGTAAGTTCCGACCTGCACGAATGGCGTAATGATTTCCCCGCTGTCTCCAGCGTAGACTCAGCGAAATTGAATTCTCCGTGAAGATGCGGAGTACCCGCGGTTAGACGGAAAGACCCCGTGCACCTTTACTATAGCTTTACATTGGTGTTAGAAATTGCATGTGTAGGATAGGTGGTAGACTTTGAAGTGGAGGCGCCAGCTTCCATGGAGTCATCCTTGAAATACCACTCTTGTAATTTTTGACATCTAACTGAGATCCATTATCTGGATCCAAGACAGTGTATGGTGGGTAGTTTGACTGGGGCGGTCGCCTCCCAAAAAGTAACGGAGGCGTGCGAAGGTAGGCTCAAGCTGGTCGGAAATCAGCTGTTGAGTGCAATGGCATAAGCCTGCCTGACTGCGAGACTGACAAGTCGAGCAGAGTCGAAAGACGGTCATAGTGATCCGGTGGTTCTGAGTGGAAGGGCCATCGCTCAACGGATAAAAGGTACGCCGGGGATAACAGGCTGATACCGCCCAAGAGTTCATATCGACGGCGGTGTTTGGCACCTCGATGTCGGCTCATCACATCCTGGGGCTGGAGCAGGTCCCAAGGGTTCGGCTGTTCGCCGATTAAAGTGGTACGCGAGCTGGGTTTAGAACGTCGTGAGACAGTTCGGTCCCTATCTGCCGTGGGTGTTGAAGAATTGAGAGGAGTTACTCCTAGTACGAGAGGACCGGAGTGAACGTACCAATGGTGTACCAGTTGTCGTGCCATCGGCATCGCTGGGTAGCCAAGTACGGACGGGATAACCGCTGAAAGCATCTAAGCGGGAAGCCTCCCTCGAAACTAATTCTTCCATGAGAGTCGTGGTAGACCACCACGTTGATAGGTCAGGTGTGGAAGTGCAGTAATGCATGAAGCTAACTGATACTAATAACTCGATCGGCTTGATTTTCTATGTACTAGAAACAAACTAGTAAGATACAAGCAACACTATGATAGAATAATTAATAAAATATTATTTGGTATTGATTTCACGTTTTGTTGACCTGGTGGTTATAGCGGAGAGGTTACACTCGATCCCATTTCGAACTCGAACGTTAAGGGCTCCAGCGCCGATGGTACTTTGTCTTAAGGCATGGGAGAGTAGGACATTGCCAGGTCTACAAAACGTGAAATGTTCACTTTACAATAATCCTCATTAATAATTTTTACCAATTTCTTAGCTTCATGTTTTTATATATGTTTTCTGCTAAAATAAATCCTCCAATTTTATTTAAATGGTTTTCGTCAAAATAAATAGGAAGCGTATCTAGCTGTGCTGCACATCTATTAGGTATATAGGTATTACAAAAAATATCCTCTGGATATATATTTAAAAGTGACTCATTTTTCTCTAAAAGATTAAATTCTTTATGAGTATTATCTCTATACTTTTTATGAGCATCAAAATTAGTAGAATAGTTTATAATATCTTTGTTATTTAAATGTTTTTCTCTAGTTATGAAGTTTTGAACATCAATCCCCACTTCAGGTATAGGATAGACTAAAATTACGTTTTTTCCCAAATCCAAAATATCATTAATTGTTTTCCGGTACGCCATTCCTTTTGCAGAAACAATATTATTGTTTGAAGCTAAAAGAAAATTTCGATCTGGGATAAGATCGATTACCGAACCAAAATGACCTCCCTCACCATTATTGTAAACAGTTCCCTCTGTATACATACTCCATCTTGCTAGAAGAATTATATTCTTAATATTCTTATTATTAGAAATATATTCCATTGTTTTTTCATTAAATATCTCACATCCTTTGGAGTCTCTTTTCTTTTTTATTCCTAAAGTTGGTGGACACGCCCCATAGGATAACAATTGAATATTTAGATTAGGAGTATTTTCATTAGATGAAAGATGCCATGCAAGCTCAGCAGCATGACTATCACCCCAAACTAATGTTAAATTTTGATTACTATCACTGAGTAAACAGTGTTTATCAAAATCCAAAGGCATTTCATTTAAACACGCTGAGTGAGGGCTTCTTTCTTCACCAATATTAATTATTTTTTGTAATTTAGTGGAAAATCTATCGGGAAACCCATTGTTTTTGATCCCAATTGTTCCGATTAAGAGAAGAATACTAAGTGAAGCAATAGAAAGAACTACTACAAGCTTTGTTGAAATTTTATTTTTCATTCGAAAAGGTGTTTCAACAAATTTCCAGTTAAAATAAGCTAAAATAAATGTAAAGGTTATTGCTATTAAATAATAAATTAGCGGTATGTCAAAGTTTGATCTGATCCTCATAAAAGCAAAAATTGGTTGATGAAATAGATAAGCGCTATAACTAATTAGACCGATCAAAACAAATGGCCTGAAAGAAAGAAGCTTTGAAATTACGTTATTTCTAGCAAACATAATTAATAAGCCAATTCCAATAATGGGTATTAAGCTCCAAACGCTCGGGAAAGGAGTTGTGGAGTCGAAAATGATAAATGAAATAACAATAAAAATTAGTCCAATAATTGCTAGTAAGTTGGTTAATAATGAATTTGTCACATTATTGCGTAACAGATAAATGGCGATAATTGAACCAAAACCCAACTCCCATGCTCGAGTTGGTAAAAGGTAAAAAGCTGCAGATGGATAGATTTCTACTGACCATAAAGCTAGTATGAAGCTTAAAATTGAAATTAAAATCAATAATGGCAAAACAATTTTATTACTTATTTTATAAGTAAAAAGTAATATCAGAGGAAAAAAAATATAAAATTGTTCTTCAATTGCTAACGACCATGTGTGTAGCAATGGAATTAATTCAGAATTTGGTTGAAAGTATCCATTGCTTTGCCTCCAAAATATTATATTTGAAGAAAATGTTGCTACCCCTATTAAAGATTCTGAAAAATTAATAAACTCATCTGGTAATAACCAAAACCACGCTAGAGGAACTGTTAAAAAACTGACCAGAACTAATGCCGGAAGTATTCGCCTGGCTCGTCTATGATAAAATTTGCCCAAACTAAATTGATTAGAGTTTATTTCAGAATAAATTATGGTAGTTATTAAGTAGCCACTTATAACAAAAAAAATATCTACTCCGATGAATCCACCATTCGCCCAATTAAATCCTGCGTGAAATAGGATTACAGGAATGACAGCTAAAGCCCTTAATCCATCAATTTCCGGTCGATAATTATGCATTTTAACCTTTAAGTAATCAATTTTTATTTATATTTTTATCAGTTTTACATTAAAGATAATATATAAATTAATAAGGCAAATTGTAAGAAAGATATATCGTCTCTATTTTTTCTTTTTAAGGAATCTAAAATGAATCAGAAAAAGAAATATGCTGTAATCTCTCATGATGCAGGAGGGGCTGAATTACTTAGCAGCCTAATACACGATACTGATTTAGATTGCAATTACTGTATAAGAGGGCCTGCAAAAAATATATTTAAAAATAAACTTAAAATTAAAAACGCCAGAAACTTTGAAAAAATTATCGAAAGCTCTACAAGAGTTCTGTGCACATCAAGCTGGGAGTCGGACCATGAATATAAAGCTATTAAGTACGCAAAAAAAACAAAGAAACATACAATTGTATTATTTGATCACTGGGTTTTTTACAAAGAACGACTAACTAGAAGAAATTCGTTCGTAATTCCTGACGAAATATGGGTTGTTGACAAATATGCAAAAGAGATTGCGTCAAAACAATTTCCAATGGTAAGAATTAAGATCAAAAAAAACTATTTCTTAAAAAATTTTCAAAACTATCTTTCTAGCAATCATACAAAAGTAAATACAAATACTAATACAAATAATATTCTTTATGTATGCGAGCCAATAAAAAGCCATGCGATAAAAATGTTTAATAATGCTTTTTATTTTGGATACGACGAATTTGAAGCATTATCATTTTTTTTAAAGACTCTTCCAAAATTAAAAATTAAATATAATAAAATAATAATAAGACCTCACCCTTCCGAAAGTAAAATGAAGTACAGTTACTTAAAAAAAATAAGTAATAAAATATTTATTAGTAATTCAAAGTCATTAATAAATGACATTCTATCATCTCATTCAGTTTTTGGTTGTGATACAATGGCAATGGTCGTAGCAAAAAAACTAAAGAAAAAAGTTTATTGTACAATACCAAAGAGTGGAAAAGATCCTTCAATACCTATCAATGGAATAATAAGACTTAACAAAAATTATTAAATAATGGTTACAGTCAAAACAAACTTTGAAAATTTTTTTAAGATCTATTTTCCTATAAAGTTTATTTTCTTATTTATCTATATAATATTATTAAATTTATTTTCATTAGAAATTGGTCATTTTCTAACTAAAGAGTATTCAATTTTTTATACTGTAGATAGTTCCATTCATTATTTTAGTTGCAACGTCAACTCTGCAAATATCTTATTCACACTTACCTCTTGTGTTTTAAATATAAAAAGTATTTCAAATTTATTACCAATTTTAATTACATTAACAATTACTCTTATCAAAGACTTACTATTTATTATTTGTGCATCAAAATTTTTAAATAATAAAGGAATGCTAATATTTATTATTTTACTTGCAGTGCATCCTTACTTAGGTATTTATTCTTTAAAATACTCAACTGACATTTTTGCAAACTTAGGAATTGCTGTTTTATTTTATCAAATGGTCTTCAATAAAAATGGCATTTATATGAACATTCTGTCAGTTATTCTTGTAGGCTTTAGGAATAATTTGCTACCCGTATTTTTTGTATATTACTTATTTCTATTGATTTTATCTATCAAGAAATCAAATATTAATGAATTTTTTAAATATGCATTATTGATTATAAGTATCTACTTTATCACTCAAATAGGAACAGGAAGTTATGATACAGGAATTTTCTATGATTTTATTTTTACAAATCAAAATCCATTTTCATGGTACAAGGCTGTTGAGTTCTTAGGCTTGACTCACAGCTTCATGTCTTATGTAATCTCTCTACCTATTTTCTTATTTACACATATGGTATTATTAACAGGGTTTAGGGAAGCTGTTTTTGTGCATGGTTTTTATTTTCTCATAGATCTGGGCTTAGCTGGATATTTACAACTCATTTTTTTTATACTTTTATCTTGTTTTCATATAGTTGGAACAGTTTCTTTTTATTATTATTTTAAAAATAAATCGTATTATTTTTTCATTGTTTTATTATATATCATACCTACGTTCATCGCTTTATCTCACCTAAGATACTTTATGCCTATTATCCCAATTGCTTTAATTGGTATTTCTGCTTTAATACAAAAAAAATTATTGAAAAATCTAAGATAGCAATATTACTTATGAACAAAAATGAAATTGAAGAAGAAAAAGTTCTAATTTTTATCCCATCTTATAATGATAATTTAAGTGCATTAAAGGTAGCTCAAGAAATAAATAATGATCTACCAAAAGCAGACATTCTAATAGTTGACGACGGATCGAAAGAAGAAATAGAAATAAATAAATTTTCACCATTCTATCATTATAGATTAGAAACAAACTATGGTTTAGGTGTTTGTACTCATATTGCAGTTGATTTTATGATAGCCCATAATTATTCATACTTAGTAAGAGTTGACGCTGATGGCCAGCATCCCGTTAAAGAAATTATAAGGATGATTGATAAATTAAAACTTAAAAATGCTGATTGTGTCGTTGGATCAAGGCAAAATCACAATGATAAAAAGAATGATATAGTAAAAAATATGGTAAAAAAATATTATAACCTATTATCAAAGTTAATTACACAAAATAAAGCCCCTGCTGATGTAAACAGTGGTTTTTTTGCTATTAATTTAAAAAGTGCAAATTTAATTAAATGTCAAATACTAGAAAGATTTCCAGAGCCACAAATTTATATTTTACTCTGTAATTCAAATATGAAGATGGTTGAAATAAATATTATGCAAAAAGAAAGGGTAACAAATAGAACAACACTTACTTTTTTTCATGCATTAAGAATGTTTTATAGATTTAATATATTTTTACTCACAGAGTTAATAAGGAGTTCAAGAAAATGATTCAAATAACTGTTTTGTTTTGTATTATGATAATAATTTTTATTTTACTATACTATCGACTTGTTCAAGTAGACTTAACATTCCCATGGTTTTTATCATTAATTATCCTTGGTTTCGTAGGAATAAATCACGATTTAGTTGTAAAACTGGCTTCTTTTTTTCAAATTTATAACGAACCATTAGTAATAGTTTTCCTCACTTTCTTCATTTTATTTGGATTAGTAACTGTTTTATTGATTGGGTATACAAATTTAAGATTAAAACAGATTCAGTTAGTAAGAAAAATTGCTGAAATAGAATTAATGAATCAATCATTTTTTAAAAAAAATAAATAATATCTTATTTAATGAAAAAAATTACCTTCACTTTCGATTTAGAAGATCACAGAGTCAATAAAACTAATGACTTTTCTCGGATAGAAAAAAATTGTTATAAATTATTAGATTGGCTAGAAGAGAGAAATTTTAAAGCTACATTTTTTATTATTGGAGAAATTGCAATAAAATTACCTAAACTAATTAGGGATATTGACCTTGGTGGCCACGAAATTGGTTCTCATTCGTATGAACATATTTCATTGTTAAAACATGATGCTGAAAGTTTTTCTTTGAACATAGAGAAAAGTAAAAAAGTTATAGAAGATATCTGCGGTAAAGCCGTTAAAGGATTCAGAGCTCCATATTTTTCAATGACAAATGATACAAAATGGGCAACAGATATTTTGTTTGAAAAAGGTTTTATTTATAGTTCAAGTGTAGTTCCGAAGAAATATAGCAACTTTGGAATGAATGATGTTCCTAATAATGCATTTTATTGGCCTTCAGGTTTATTAGAATTACCAATGGTTCTTGGATCTCTAGGAGGTTATAAATTTCCCTGTATTGGTGGTATTTATATAAAACTACTGCCTTTAATTTTAATTCAAAAATCTTTACCTAGTACGGGAGTTTTTTGGACCTACCTTCACCCATATGATTATGATGTTAGCGAACCATACACAAAAATTCATGGCACAGGACATCTTGGGAGCTTCCTACTTTGGATAAGAAGAAATTCTGTCTTAAAAAAAACCGAGAAGTTATTAAATGGATTTAAAAAAGAAACTTTCATTAATAGAATTATAAATAATGAGTTTAGTAATGCTATTAAACTAGAACAATTAACTTAAATTTTTTTTTAGAAATTATAAATCTTATCAAATTATAAATAGTAATAGATTATGCTACTCAATGAATTTTTATTAGAATTAAAAATACTCTTTAAGAAAAAGAATTATTTATATGTAAAAAAATGCTTTTTAAAAAAAAATTTATCAAATAAAGTTGCTATAATTACAGGTGCAAATTCAGGAATTGGATTACAAACAGCAAAGCAACTTTATAAACAGGGGGCTACTATTGTATTTGCATGTAGAGATTTAAGAAAAGCAAAAATTGCAATTAAAAATATAACAAAAAAAAAAGATGAAAGGATTGATTTAATACATCTTGATTTAGCAAGTCTTGATTCAATAAAACAATTTACAGATATATTTAAAAAAAAATATGACTACTTAGACATATTAATTAATAATGCAGGGATAGTAGGTGTAAAAAAGAGTTATACAAAAAATGGTTTTGAACTCCAGTTTGGCGTAAATTATATTGGGCATTTTTTTTTAACGAATCTATTAATATCTAGCTTGAAACAATCAAGCGATGCTAGAATTATAAATCTTACTTCAATCATGCATGATGTATGGCATAATCCACCACATAGCCCAATGATAGGTCAAATTTTTTTTGATGATATAAATCTTGAATATCGTGAGTTTAATACTTATGAGGCCTACTCACAGTCTAAATTAGCTTTATTTCTTTTTACAAAACATCTAGCAAGATTATATCAGAATACGAATATAAAGACATTTGTAGTTAATCCTGGATGGGTAAGAACCAATTCGGCAAGATACCAGATCCCTTTTGGATTATATAAGATTTTTCTTTGGTTCATGTCGGCTACATCCCCTTGGATTGGCTCACAGCCAATTCTATATTGCATTCTTGAGGACAAGACAAAAATTATAAGTGGCGATTATTATTCCGCTATAAATATAAAATACAAGCATTCTGATGGACAGCCCGGAGGCTGGCCAATGACATCGCCTAGTAATACCGCAAATGATCCAGATATTGCTGAAAAGTTATGGAAATTATCTGAGCGACTAATTAAACAAAGCATTTCTGACAACCAAGATGCTTAATTTATTTTTATTTTTTTTTAATTATACATAAAAAATTTTGAGCAAATCTTTTTTTCACTTCACTTCTAGATGATCTTTCAAAGGTAGAATAATTTAATGGTGAATAGATCCAATGAACACCTTCAAGAGAAAATCTAAATTTATCAATTTTATCAATTATATTATTTGGATTTCTTAAATATATATGAGGCTCATTTTTGCTTCTTAAAAAATATTTTTTATCTTGATTATTAGGATCCAATTTCATGATTAGCTTTCTAATTATAGAACTTGCATTTAATGAGGAAATAGCAAGTAAACCATTTTGCTTTGTAACTCTTAAAAGTTCAGGTATTAGTTTAGATATATCTTCAATATTTTGAATTACCTCAGAACTATAAACCAAATCAAATTGATTATCATCAAAGGGAAGATTTTCAGCATTACTATTTACTGGCAATATTATATCAGTGTTAACTAGTTTAAGTTGCTCAATAGAGAAATCAACTCCATAATAAGGAAGCTTTCTATTTAGTTTACTTGATAACTTCTCAGCAAAAATTCCGTTACCACACCCCACGTCCAAAGTATCTCCTTCTTCTTCATTTATAAAAGCTCTTGCAAATGTGTTTATCATACAACTTTGATGTATTGATGATCTGTAGCCAACAGATTGAAAAGATTTTTTATTTGTATTTTTTGCTATATTGTCGTGCCAGGATTTAGTGTCGCTTGTTGACATATCATCACACATCAATATTTTACCAAATTTATAAGAATATTTCCGATTGCATTGCTCACAGGTCCATGGATTATTAACTTGATAATCTGCACTAAAGCTACATTTATTACACCTTAATTTCATAAAAATTAGTACCTAATCAAAAAATATAATTATAAGTCTGAAAGATAATAGCATATTTTTTTATTTAAAAAATTTGTGATACCTATTGGTAAATATTTCCATATTATCTGCATAGGTTTATAGTATGAATAAATGTTATTTTTTTTATTACCTAGCGTTTCAAGAGCTACATGATATGACCCAAATTGTTTTTTGAACTGATAGCTCGAGCTGTTATATTGACACCTTCCAAAATCAAATAGTTTAGCACCCTTAGCCTTAACTAGGTTAATTGCTTCCCAGTATAAGAGGTAATTGCAATAATTTGATATTTCCTTTTTATTTGTTGCAGCCCATGGAACCCAAGCAAGATCCCCATCTGCAATAGTTACTAATCCAGCTAAGTCAACATTGTTTTTTGAGATAATGAAAATATTAATATCAAGTATATTTTTATCGATACCCATTAATAGTTCGATTGGATAAACTGGCATACCATGGTATTTCATTGATTTTTTGTAAAGATTGTAAAATCTATTTATTATTTCAATATCATAGCCAGAATTAATATGAAAATTATTTTTTTTTGCTTTTCTAATTTTTCTTCTTACGTTACTAGAGAATGTATTTTCCCATAGTTCTTCAGTTAGTTCAATTCTCATTGTAACACTGGTATCAGAGTCAAAAAACTTGCTCAAATCACAATTTTCTGACGCAGAATACTTATATGCACGTGAGGATAATTCTTTATTGACTATTCGATATTGATAAGGTTTGCGAATTTTTGAAATATTAATTTTTTTTGAAATATCAGTATTTGTAAAGCTTAAAAAGGGAAGAAAAACTAGTTCTTTCTTAAAGGATATAATATTTGGTATTTCCAGCATTTGGTCTTTTATTTTCCACTTCATTGTTTTCGTAAGAATATTTCTCCACTTTAGGCAAAATTCTTCTGAGTGTTCAATAAATAGATTTTCTAATTTTGACTCATTCATTCATTTATATTTTTTTTAGTAATGCTCAATATTGTTGTGATCAAAACTAAATTATACTGTATTATTAATTACTTCTATGAAAAATTCTATTTTTAAAATATTTGTTTCTTCATTAGTTACATTTCTCATGGTGTTTTTTTTATTGTCTTTTATAGATTTAAATGATTTGAACCTTCATCTTTTTTCTTTTAACCCAGAATTTATTATCATTGCAATCATATGTATGGTATTTTCACTTGTATGCTCAAGCATAGTTCTTGTTTTTTTATTTAACAAGGATGATCATTTTTCATTATATAGTTTTATTAATTCGGCGCATTCCATTGGCGTCGCCATATTACCATTCGGACTTGGAGAATTGGTTTTTACGTCTCTCGCATATAAGTTAATAAATAAACCATTAAATTATAGTCTATCCAGACAAGTGATTATTATTTATCAAACAGCTATAATGATGTTAACAATTTTATTCATTTGGATCATTCAAACATATTTAATTGCATCAGTGAAAATATTCCTAACATGTTTAATACTCCTAATAGCAATTACATTTTTATTTTATCCGTCAATATTTTTTAATTTTATATTGTTACCCTTTCGAAAGATAAAAAAATACAATATTTTTATTTCTAGAGCAAAAAAAATTGATGAGTGGGTAGATGAATTTAGTACTAATATAAAGATTGAGCAGAGTGATAAGAGTAAAGCCTTAATAATCTTTTTTAATTTTCTTCATATTCTATTTGGAAGTTTAGTCTTGCTATTTTTAATGCTAGCTTTTGATGTTGAAAATACACTTTTCTTTGCAATGGTTTTATTTTCCGCAATAAGCTGGGTTAAGTTTGTTTTTGGTTTTACAATTGGAGGTTTTGGGACTACAGATTCAGCGGTTGCATT
Organism: Pelagibacterales bacterium SAG-MED32; assembly: GCA_014653725.1. Classification (GTDB taxonomy): domain Bacteria; phylum Pseudomonadota; class Alphaproteobacteria; order Pelagibacterales; family AG-422-B15; genus CACNXQ01. The sequence continues at coordinate 31,214 of JACWEC010000001.1, forward strand.
ATTATATTTTATTGAAGGCTTTTCACATGTAGTTTCAATACAAAATGCAATTATAATAAGAACATCTTATTTTTTAGTTACAGTAATCGTATCATTAGGTATTCTAATATTAAGTTGGCTATTACATAAAAATTACTCAGACAAGTTATAATAATGTTCCTGACGCTAAATAATTAAGCTGTAATGAAAAAAGAAAAAATACCCTTTTTTTTAAAAAAAAATAAAAAATTCAAGGAACACTTAGACAAATTTTATCTGACAAAATTATCAGGTAAGGATTCAAAATTAATTTCAAAGTTTTATAAGTCTGCCCCTTTTCCAAATTATCAGGAACTTGAAACATTAAGTGACTTAAATTTAAAATTAAAAGAAAATCCAGTTTTAAAAAATTTAAAAGACTCAATTGGATTTAAAAAAAACATTCTTGAAGTTGGTTCTGGCACATCGCAATTATCAATAATGTTTGCCTATCAAACAAATAATCAGGTGGTAGCTATGGATGCAACATTTGAGTCATTAAAATTAGGACACAGCTTTGCTGAAAAAAATAATTTAAATAATTGCAATTTTCTAAGAGCAGATATTTTTGATGATCCTATTAATGATAGTGTATTTGATATCATTTGGTGCAATGGCGTATTACATCATACAAAGGATCCTGAAAAAGCATTTGAAATCATATCTAATTGGCTGAAGCCAGGAGGTATAATAATAATTGGATTATATAATAAGTTTGGAAGAGTAAGAACAAATATTAGACAAATTATATATAAATTAGTGGGACCAATATTAGGAAAAAAATTTCTTTATTATTTTGATCCGTACTTGAGAAAAGAAATTTCACAAGAAAAAATTAATGCCTGGATTAATGATCAGTATTCAAATCCAATAGAAAGCAGTCATACATTTGACGAACTAATCAAGTGGTTTGAAAATAACGGTATAAATTTCTTACGTTCTATACCATCGGCCGACTTAAGTAATATCAACTATTCAAATGTTTTAGACAAAAGATCTACTGGAAACTATTTTACCAGACTGATTGCGCAGGTTAATATGATATTTTCATCTTATGGATCAGAAGGGGGTTTATTTATAATGTTTGGTAAAAAAAATTAGGAGCTTGTAAAAGTGTTAACCTTATATTTAAATAATATAAATTAATAATATGTAATTATATTATCATTATTTTTTTAAAAAATTTATGTTATATTTTGATCTTGCTTTGATAAAATATAATTTTCAATTACTAAATAATCTATGTCAGATGCCATAAAGCATTTATAAGCATCATACGGTTTACAAACAATAGGTTCATCTTTTAGGTTAAAAGATGTATTAATTAGAATTGGACAATTAGTAATATTTTTAAACTCCTTAATTAAGTTATAATATTTTTTGTTTAAATTATAATTAACAGCCTGAACTCTTGCAGAATAGTCAATATGAGTAACTGAAGGAATCATGGATCTATCAATATCTAATAATTCAAAACCCTTTAAATTTTTGCTTTTTTCTGGAATTTGCTTCCTCTTATTTTGTGATACATCTGAGACAAATAACATATAGTTATTTGATATTGGATCATCAAACCACTCATCTATGTCTTCGGATAATATTGATGGAGCAAATGGTCTAAAACTCTCCCTAAATTTAATTTTTAGATTTAATATTTTTTGCATTTCAGGTTTTCTTGGGTCTGCAAGTATCGATCTATTACCCAATGCTCTTGGTCCAAATTCCATTCTGCCTTGAAACCAGCCAAATATCTTACCTTCTGATAAAAGTTTTGCTGTATGTTTTATCAAATCATTCTCGTTCATTTTTATGAATGTCGCTCCACAGTTTGACAAGTCTTGTTCAATTTCATTTGTGTTAAATGATGGTCCTAAATATGAACCATTCATTTTTTCTCTATCAAATTCAACTTTTTTATTATTTTGGTGAATATGCCATAAAACTAAAGCAGCACCGATTGCACCGCCTGCGTCTCCTGCTGCTGGTTGAACCCATATATTTTTAAATTTTTTACTCTTAAGTATTTTTGAGTTAGCAACACAGTTCAGTGCAACACCTCCAGCCATGCATAAGTTATCCGTTGTATGCAACTCTTTCATATGGTGGATTATTCCAATTAAAACATCTTCAATTACAGCTTGAACTGATGCAGCAATATCCATATGAATTTGTTTTAATTTTTCATTACTTTTACGCGTTTGGATTCCAAATAAAGACTCAAATCTTTTATTTATCATTTTAAGCCCCGTTGAATATTGAAAATAATCTTGATTTAATTTAAATGATCCATCTTTTTTTAATATAATAAGTTTTTCAAATATTATATCTTTGAAAATTGGTTTTCCATAAGGAGCTAAACCCATTACTTTATATTCGCCATCATTGATTTTAAAACCCAAGTAATACGTAAAGGAAGAATATAAAAGTCCAATAGAATGGGGGTAATGAATTTCTTTCAGCATCTTTAAATTATTCTCACTTCCAAATGAAATAGTTGTTGTTGCCCATTCACCAACTCCATCAACTGTTAAAACAAGAGACTCCTTGAATCTTGATGTATAAAATGCGCTAGCTGCATGGCTGAGGTGGTGCTCTGAGAAGTGGATTTGCTTATTAAATGATGGATATACTTTCTTGAACTCAGCAGTTATCAGATTCTTCTGAAAAAGTTTTTCTTTCAACCAAATTGGCATTGACTTTCTGAATGAGCTAAACCCAATTGGTGCATGAGAAAGATAAGTCTCTAATAATCTTTCAAATTTAAGAAATGGCTTATCATAAAAACAAATATAATCAATTTGGTTTATACTTAAATTATTTTGCTTTAGTATATTATCTATCGCATTTGTAGGAAAACGGTGATCATGTTTTATCCTCGTCAATCTTTCTTCTTGAACAGCTGATACTATTTCACCATTTTTTATTAAAGCTGCTGCACTGTCATGATAAAATGCTGAGATCCCAAGAATATACGTCATTAAAAAATAGTATAAATGAAGGGCGCTACAGCTGAGCCTTGACTAACAACCAAGATACCTCCAAGAAGAACAGAGAATAGAATAATAGGAAAAAGCCAATATTTTTTTCTCTCAAACATAAACTGAACTAGCTCTTTTAAAAATTCAATCATCTTTAATATTGTTTTTCAAGATTAGTTTGTAACTTTGCACTACTTTTCCAAAAAGTTTTGTCATTTTGATTTATTTTTTTATCAAGTACATCTTTATTAAAAAGCCTGAGTAACATCCCAATCGGAAATATTAATATAAAATATATAATTGATAGTAAAATTGGCGTAGTGATGGAGCCAATTAGATAGCCAAATGACATCCAAAATTTATTGGGATAATAAAATAAATTGGGATAAGTAAAAGAAATCATTAAAAAAACAGCACTTAAGGTTATTAGAGAGTAGTATATATCTGACTTGGAGTAAAATAAGTAGAGCGACAATAAGAAAAAAAATATTGAAAATACAATTCCAAAATTTTTTGTATTATTATTTACTTCGTCTTTTTTCATATTTTTCTAATAATTAATTCGTTCATAAACTAATCTAATTTAATTCGTAGTAAAGCAATAAAACATAGAAATTAAATAATTATCTAAAATATTTGGCTTAATCTTTCACTTAAATTAATTATTGAACTATTTTTAATTCCTCTTCTGCTATGTATTAAAATACTACGTCTTTCACTTGAAACATCCTCATTATAATGAAGTGAATTGAAACCATTAAAATGTACAATATCACCAACTTCACAACTAATTTTTTCAAATGTTTTAAGTATATTATTTCTGATTAAGAATCTTGTAATAAAATTCTGATAAAATAATTTCGAAAAAATATGTGATAGTATTCCATTAACTTCGTATCTTGTGTTCTCCCAAATAAAAAATTGTCCTTTTGGCTCAATCAGTGGTATTTTTATCGGTAAAAGAAATGTATTCTTATAGTTATCGAAATGTACATCAAACGATTTTTTATTATCAATATTTTTTACGCATCTAATTACGATATATAAGTCGTCCAATAAATATTTTTTATCTAAAATATCATTATTGAAGATATATTCTTTTATACTATTGAACACTTCTTTGTGCTCATGATTATTTGAATAAAAATACAGAGAGTCAGTGTATTCATATTTATCTATGAAATAATTTATATTTTCTATAAATTCTATATCAACCCTTTGTTTGTAAATTTTTAACATTATTTTTTACTAAATTAATTTAAATAATTTAAAATATTATTTTTTTTTAATTCCTCAAACATCAGATCACCTATAAATTTAGAACCAATTTTTGTTGTATGAAGACCATCATAGAGATGCTGATAAGTTAGTTTATCCTTATGTTTATATAAATCTAAGGTATTTTCTAGACCACATTCTTCCTTTATTACTTTATTAAGTTCATTTTGAGAATAATCAAAATCTAAACCACTAAATCCTTCACCTATAAGATTAGGAATTCCATACATTCTCCCTTCTTTAGTGATTGTAAACATCTGAGGCTGAGTTACACAGATAAATTTTGAGTTATAATTTTCAACCATCTTTAAAAGTGATCTGAGACGAATTCTAAACTCTGTAGCATTCTTTTCTGAATAGATCTTTGTTAAAGGGTTGAGATTTTCTATTAGATAATTATTATCAGACAGATTTTGTTGAGTATGTTGAGCAAATAATACTTCTTGTGGAAATTGACTTCTAATCATTAGCCTTATTTTTAACAAAGATTTTGTAACCATAAATTGTTTTAAAAAATTTTTTAAATTATTACCAGATGGGTTTTGTGCCAATAAATTTAAATAATCCGTAGTTCTGAGAGTATCATTTTCGTATTCAGGAACTGTTCTTAGAAAATTTGAGTCGTTTATACCGATGTAAAATAAAAAAATCTTAGGATTTAAGCCATCTATTAGAGGAAACCAATTTTTAAATGACAAGAGATGACCATAGGTACTATGTCCATCAATACCTGCGTTAGAAATACATATATCAGTTTTTAAGAAGGAATTTATGCGATCTTGTAAAATATTTTGATATGTATCTTCAATAGACACATATCTCTGATCAGTAGTTGATCCACCTAGTGTTAGTATGTCTATTTTAGCAGGTGACTCACATTTATCTCTTAGACCATAAAAATTTCTTATATAGTCTACATACTCGAGTTCGTTAGGATATAAATCATTCAACTTATAAATAATATGATTATCACGAATAATATATAAAGATTCTGCTTCGTGCCATTTATCTTTAGATAATCTGAGTAGAACCTCAAAAAATATTAAAACCAGCACTAATGATATTGCCCATGTGATTAGAATATATAGAGATGTTTTAACATGATTCATATCAGAAGCTCATTTGACTGTATATTTTATCAATAATATTATATATTGATTTTTAAGTTAATAGTAATTGTAAATAACTACAAATGCTGTTCCAAATTTAGTATAAACATACTCTTAAAAGAAATATTAAGAACATATCATAATATGAACTTATTTGAATTATTTTTTGGTAAAGGTGAAGAAAAATATATTAGTGCCATAATATTTATTTTTTGGATACCTTCATTTTTATTAATTATAGCACTTTTATATCTTAGGACTTATGGTGTTGGCATTTATGTTTCGCTAAGTTTTTATATTTATTTAATTTTACTTTCAATATTACTAATAGTATTTCTTAAAAGAAAAAATATATCTATATTCTTAGTTTTTTTAATTTCTCTGGAATTATTATTTGGTATATCCCCAAAAGCCCTGGATATTATGAACTTAGTTACCATCAAAACGTATCTTCCAAAAAATAATCTCAATCAATTTATATTTCACCCTACATTAATGGGAATTCCAAATCCAGAATTTAGATCAAAAAAGTTTAACCATAGTGATAACGGAATCAGGATAAATAAAAATCAATTTGATGCTAACAAACCTCACATCGCAATTTTTGGAGGATCATCAGCATATGACGTTGGCCTAAGTGATCAAAATACTTGGATTAGTGTGTTAGATGAACAAATTGAGGACTATAGTATTTCTAATAATGGAGTTCCAGGATACTCAATTGTTGAACACTTAATTCAAACTACATTTTATTTAGATAGAGCAGGAACCAAACCTTTTTGTGCAATTTATTATTTCGGAACAAATGACATAAGGAATTATGGTTTAAAAAGAATTGATGATGGTTACTCTGATTTTCATTTGCTTTCTCAATATGGAAATTTAAACGTAAGATATACTCCTAATACACCATCACCCGTTTTTAATTTGATATTAACTTATCTTGGAAGAAATGAGTTACCTTTTCCAAATATTAATGAAGAACATTATGGTTCAAAAAATAATGAACATTTTGAAATTATCTCTTCACACTTAAATTCAATTATCTCTCTTAATTCAGGAAGAGATATTAAGACAGTATTTATAGGTCAAATATTGAATAAAAAACTAATTGAAAACTCTAAGGAAAGTATTGATTGGCTTCCTTTTATTGAAGGAAAGGATGTATGGAATATTCAATATGAATTTAATAATAAAGTAATGACGTTTGTAAAAGGTAAGAATGCTCTCTATTTTTCCCCAGAAATAGAAAGTTTTGATGAAACTGATTTTCTTGATTTTGCACATTTTTCTGAAGACGGAGCAAAAAAATTTGTAAGTTTGATAAAAGATGAAGTGATAAACAGCTGCAACTAAATATTGGTTGCGGGGGTAGGATTTGAACCTACGACCTTCAGGTTATGAGCCTGACGAGCTACCAGACTGCTCCACCCCGCGCCATAATTATCAATATAAAAATGAAGTATTTTTACTCTAACTATATTAAAGCATTATGTCAATTATGAGTTTAATGAGACTAAACTAAAGTTATATTTTTTTTTATATATAATGATATTAATAAATCCAAAATATACAAAAATATGGATATCAAATTAAACACACATTTAATGATTTATGGGTCAGGCTATACAGGTGCTCATTTATTTGAGAAATTAAAAAAACTTGGTCTTCACAAAAGAGTTACAACATTTCTAGATACCTCTAAAGAGTTGCACCAAAAAAAATGTTGTGGAATTTGCAATCTGGTGATTCTTATTTGATTGAAACAACAACAATTGATGACTGGGTCAATGAAAACGATATTGCTAGTTTATCTTATATAAAAACAGATATTGAGGGCTCAGATTATTTGGCCTTAAAAGGAGCGACTAATTCAATATCTAAGTTTCTTCCCGATCTTGCGATATGTATTTACCATAAGAATGATCATATGTATTTAATACCTGAATTGATAAAATCTATTAACTCAGAATATAATTTATGGTTTGATCATTACACAGATAGTTTAGATTCTAGTGTTTTATATTGTTCAACAAAGCTACCGTCAAAAAAAATTTTTGAATAATTATTCTTTTTCAATTTCAACAATATAATAGGTACCAAGATAAAGAGATAATTTTGGATATTTATCCTCAAAATCATATAGGTAAGTAAAAATTTTTCTACCGATAGAATTGTTAGGTATAAGAAGCTTTGACTCTCTACTCGATATCGTACGTAAAGGATAAATTTTCAAATTATATTCTTTATTAAATTGTTTCCACCACGAAATTGGATGTGTATAAAAATATATTCTTCTGTTTTCACTTTTAAAAAAATTAAATATTTTTTGAGGTAAAAAAAATATAAAATTCCAAATGGAATATCTATTAGTATAAGTAATGTATAATTTACTTTTGCTTTTAAGCCCAGTGATCATATTATGAACAACTTTTTTTTGATCAAATCTATCCATATGATAAAGCGCATGATTACATAATATTAAATCATATTTATTTTTCTCATTAAATTTTATAGCACTCTGGCAAATAAATTTCGAATTTGGTCGAGCATTATTTTTTGCTTCGTCCAGGGCTTTTTGAGAAATATCTAAAAAATGATTTTCAGTAAATATATTATAATACTGCTTATATTCTTCATATTGAATAGGTCCGCAACCCACATCTAAAGATAAACTACAGTCACTATATTTGCTGTTTTTGTTAATTTTATGAGCTAACCTTAGACGACACTTTGATACATAATCTTTTGCTGCTTCTCTATTATCTTCCCATAAAACGGAGTCTTGGTAGTGAGCATCATTATTTTTTTATGCCAACCTTGAGAATTATAGAATTCTTTAAGATTTTTATCAGCTTTAGCCATATATTAGTTTGAGGAATTATTTATATGTTCCCTTAATTTCTCAGCAATAGGTATTTCATCAGGAATGATTGATTTAATTCCATCACCCATTGCGGACTCTATTTTTCTGACTGAAGCAACTAAGTTTCGGAGTCCATTTGGCTCAACAGACGCTGATTGGTCTGAACCATATAAATGTCTGCCCAAAGTTATATGTCTTTCTAATGATGTAATTCCCATGCTTGCTGCCGCAAGAGAAATTACGATGCCAGGTTCATGACCGCTATATCCAACATCACAATTGAATTTATCTCTGAGGGTTTTTATCAAATTTAAATTAGCATTTTCATCTTTCATTGGGTATGTAGATACCGTATGCATTAGTTCAAATGGACAACCATTATCCTTAAATATTTTAACTGCTCTTTCAATATCACTTATCTCAGACATTCCAGTTGATATGAATGTATGCTTTTTTTCTTCTGCTATCATTTTAAGAAGATCTTCGTATACTATCATTGCAGAAGCTACTTTATTGTAATTACAGTTATATTCTCTCAAAAAAAATTGACTACTTTTATCCCACGCTGATGCAAACCATTCTATTTTTTTTTCCTTACAATATTTATCAATTTGGTCATATTCTTCCTTTCCAAATTCCAAGCCCTTTTTTTGATCTCTCTGAGTATTGCCCCATTGACTTTCTCTTGGCGAATTTAAGAATTCCTGAGTATAAACCTCATCAATATTTCTTTTTTGAAATTTAACAGCATCGCATCCTGCGTCTTCAGCAACATCTATTAGTTCCTTGCATAACTTAAGATCACCATTATGGTTGATCCCAATTTCAGCGACAATGAAGATGCTCATGAGTGAACACTATACAATATTTTATTTAGGTCAATTGATAAATTGTTTTCCAAAAGTTCTCTAGCAACACCATCACCACCTTTTCGTTTTATTATTATATTTGATATCTTCTTTATTTGTTTGTGACTGTCACTAGGGCATGCCCTAAATTTACACATTTGCATTGCAATCAAATCATTTATATCATTACCTACGTATAAAATATTTTTAAATGGAATCTTATGCCTTTCAGAAATTTTTTTAAGAGCATGTTCTTTATTTTTTAACTTGTTGATCGCTTTAATTTTTAATTTATTTGCTCTAGCAAGAACCACTTTATTTCTCTCTGTAGATAATATATACACAGTTTTATTCAATTTTCTTAATGCTTCAAAAGCTATTCCATCTGCTCTATTGCATGAAACACTCTCTTTGCCGCTTTCATCTACAAATACTAAATTATTAGTCAATACGCCATCAAAATCAAAAATAAACATTTCAATATTATTGATATTTAACTTCATGCAGTTACAATATTATATTATTTTTCTAAATATACATTCTAAAAAAATTAAATAAACTCACTTATATGAAAATATTAGCCATTATTCCACTTCGCAAAGACAGCCAAAGAATAAAAAATAAAAATATATTGAGAATAAAAAATAAGCCGATGTTTCGTCATGCAAGTGATGAAGCAGTAAAATGCAAATATATCTCCAAGGTTTTTATTGCAACAGATATTGATAAAATCAAGTTACCTACTAGTAGAAAGATACAGGTATTTAAAAGATCAAAAATAAGTGCATCAAAGATAGCACCAACTGAAGTTGTTATTAAAGAATTCTTAACAAAATATGAGTGTGACTATTGTATATTAATTCAAGCAACCAACCTTTTTTTAACCTCGAATGATCTGGACTCTGCAATAAAAAAGATTTTAAACAAAAAAAATTCATATGATTCATTACTTTCAGTTGTTGAATCAAAGTATTTAATTTGGAAGCGAATAAAAAATAAGATTGTTTCGTATAACTATAATTATAAAAAAAGACCAAGAAGTCAGGATATCAAAAGTAAAGAATATATTGAAAACGGTTCATTTTATATTTTTTCGCGAAAGAATTTTTTAAAATATACAAATAGACTTCATGGAAATATAGGATTACATGTGATGAAAAAGAATTCAATATTCGAAATTGATGAAAAGGAAGACTTAGAAATAGTTAAACGATTGTATTAGATTTATAGGAATTTCTTTAAACTATCTTTAAGAACAGAGATGTTCTTTTCAGCTTCCTCGATAGATCTATAATTTGTTTTGAAAAGCATACATGTTGGTTGAACTTCTTCTGTAATTGGACATTTCCCATGAAATTCATCCGAATAACCCAATTCTCTCATGATTCCTTCATTGTAAACTGTAGCCATCATAGCGTAAAATGTGTCCCCGCCATTACTTACATGGCTTTTGTAGAAACTCTTCCATTCAGCGAGTTTTGAAAAAGGCGATTTAACAGAATAGGTAAAATATGAATGTCCATAGCCCTCAGGTACTTCCTGAGGTGAGAATGAGTTATAGTCTGAAAAAACTTCATCATATAATTTAGCAATATCTCTTCTTATTTTAACTTTTTCTTCGACCATTTCAAATTGAGCAAGTGCTACAGCTGCACAAAATTCAGGTATCCTATAGTTTAAGCCAAGTGCGTCATGTCTAATAAAGTCCGGTGATTGAAACTCTTCAGGAATAATTGCTGCCAGTTTACTTTTATCAGATGTAAGATTTTTAAATCCACCCCCAGCAAACTTTCTTGCCTTTTCTGCAAGATCCTCGTTATTAGTTAATAATATCCCACCTTCATGACAAGTTATATGTTTTGTTCTTTCAAAGGAAAACATTGCTATATCTGTATCAGTTCCTACATACCGGCCCTTATAAGAACCAAGCATTGTTTGAGCATTATCTTCAATTACAGGTATATTATGCTTTTTTCCAATAGCTACAATCTCGTCGATATCACAAGGAAGACCATGATAAGAAACTGGTATTATTGCCTTTGTTTTTTCTGTAATTTGCTCTTCAATTTTTTCAGGGTCAATGTTATGTGTACCATATTTGATATCTGCGAATTTAACTTTGGCACCCATGATAATTGCTATTGAAGCATCCCAAAGCACTGAAAAAGGTGAAGTAATTACTTCGTCGCCAGGCTCAACACCAACAGCATGCATTGCAGCATGAAGCCCTGAAGCGCCTGAGTTAAGTGCTATTGCATACTTCACACCATATTTTTTTTTAAATTCAGATTCTAATTTGTCAGTGAAGGATTGTTTTCTTGCTTCATCACTGTTTTCAAGTATTTGCTTGAGATACTTTAATTCATTGCCTTTTGTCCATTTAGGGTCCATTTTTTAACTCCTGGCCTCAAGATACATTTTATTAATAAGTAACAATTAAAGTACGAAAATATATTATGATAGCTCTATTTAATAATTTGTTTAAAATAATCACAAATGAATTTAGATCAAGTAAAAATGTTTAATTTAGAAAATAAAATAATAGTAATTACAGGAGCAGCCGGATTATTAGGACGAAATCATACTCACGCAGTTGCGGCGTATGGCGGTATACCAGTACTAATCGATATTAACAAGAAAGGCTTGCTAAAATTGAATGAGGAAATTGAGACAAACTATAATATTTCATGTGAAGTTTATGCTATTGATATTACAAATGAAAATGAGTTAAAAAAGAATGCAAGGCAAATCTTTAGTAAATATAAAAAAATAGATGGACTGGTAAATAATGCTGCTATTAATCCACATGTAACAAAATCAAAAAATATTAATTTTTCAAGATTGGAAAATTTTAAACTTTCAACTTGGCAAAAAGAAATTGACGTTGGTCTAACCGGAGCATTTCTATGCACAAAGTATTATGGCTATTATATATCAAAAAATAAGAAAGGAGGATCAATAATAAACATATCATCTGATCTGGGTCTAATTGCTCCAGATCAAAATCTTTATTCAAAAAAAAATATCTCAAAAAATAAGCAACCTGTAAAACCAGTGACATATTCTGTGATAAAGTCTGGTATGATTGGATTAACTAAATACATATCGACTTATTGGGCAGATAGTAATGTGAGATGTAATGTTTTATGCCCAGGGGGCGTGTTAAATGATCAAAAAAATGATTTTCTAGAGAGGGTCTATGAAAGGATACCTCTGAAAAGACTTGCTAATTCAAATGAGTATCAAAGTACACTTATATGGATGCTCAGTGACTCATCAAGTTATCTAAACGGGGCTATTATACCAGTTGACGGTGGTAGAACTGCTTGGTGAGAAAAATTATTATAACTAGAAAAAAATAAATAAATTTATTTTAATAAAGCAAAATTTTATAAGCAATGATTAAACATAGGTCGATCTATTGGAATTCTTTCTCCACTTAGGAAATAAATTAATTGATATCATATCTCGATAGTTTGAAGGTATAGAGGCTCTATGCATACATCGAGAATTGTCTATTATAATATAGTCACCTTTTTCACCAGTAAACTTTTTTTGATCTTTAAAATTTATAACTTCTTTCCAGACTTCCCAACTCCATCTTTCTCTTAATTTCGGCCAATTTTTTTTTACATTATCAAAATCTAAATAATATAGAGGGCCTTCATCTAAAGATACTGAATGACATAATACAAAAATTGTGAGCATACGATTGCCATCATGTGAGTCTTGATGCCATAGATTAGAATAGATATCAAAATTACCAAATTCTTTTGGAATATTATAATTTCTAAAAGCCATTGGTTTTTTAAATACAAATTTTTTTCCAAGATACTTTTCTATTTTTTCTTTATTATCATTTATTATAGAATGAAATACTTTTGGAACTTCGTCAAAGTCGTAATAGGATGAAAAAACAGCTTGAGAGTGAAATCGGTTTCGCTGCTTCAATATTTCATTGTCAATTATCGGTAATTCAGATGTTGATTTTCCACTCAAAGTATCAAAATTATTTTTGAGACTAAATAATTTTGAATAAAATATATCCTTTAATATATGAGAAAATCTACTTTGTGAATAAAAGAAAGTTTTTGAGATCAAATATTCTAAACTTAAAATAAAGTACTTAAGTCTATCAAATTTTTTTTTCATATTTATTTCTATTGTAACTTAATCGATTTATTAAGTATATTATCTACATTAATATCATTCATATTAATTTTAAATAAATATTTATATTTTTTATTTTCTACTAATTTAATCACTTCTTTTTCTTTCATACTATTCATAGGTTCCCAGTATTTACCTTCATATTGTCGAAGAAAAGTATCCTCTGAGATTTTATTTTCACAAATTTTTTTGCTTACCATGCTAATTAATTCAAATGAACTTTTGTAAACCTCAGTTCTTATTTCCTGATATGTTTTACATTTTGATACATTAACAACTTTTTTCTCAATAATATTACCTTCATCAATAGCATGATCCATAAGATGAACTGTTACACCAACAGGGTGATTATTTAAAATTGACCACTCAACACAACTGCATCCTCGATAATATGGTAATATTCCAGGGTGAGCATTCAATATTCCAATTTTTAAATGATTTATAAGTTTTTTTTTTATTATTCTTGGAGTACCCCCATTAATCAGAAAATCTATTTTCAAATTATTAATAATATTAATTGTTTCTAAATTGTTATGATTATCTACAATGAAAATCTCTGATCTTGTATTTAATTTTTCGATGGGATTTGTATATAATAAATTTCCTACTCTTTTTTTTATGATATAGGTGTCCTTTGATGATAGTTCTTTTTTATCTATGATAATTGCTGAAGGATACAATTTAAGTTTCTCTAAATATTCATAAAAGTATCCACTTAATGGATCATTCTTTCCAACCAAAAGTGCAAAATTCATGTTATTTTAATTTATCTAAATTATTCCAAACTTTTTTAAATGCTTTTATAAGTAGCTCCAAGTCATGGTCATGAAGTTGATGCATACACATTTCAATGTTTAGTAATGAATTGTCGTGTAAGCTCTCTGCAACAGGGCATATACCTTTATTATAATTGATATTTTTACGAGCATATTCTGAATTCCATGGAAAACCTGAAGATCCATAAGCTATTTTTTTTTGGTACATAGGCAACAAATGAAGATTAGCATATCCTTCAGCAACACCCTCCAAGCCTTCGGCAGCTAATGCATTGGCAATTTGAGATCTTTCTACACCAATTTCTGTTGTATTAATCTTCATAGAATAACTATAATAAACATGAGTACAATTTTCTTTTACAATTGGGAGTTGCAGGCCATCAAGATAATTGAGTTCTGATGTGATGGTATTAGCAATTTTTATTCTTGAATCAACCAGATCTTTTAATTTCTTCAATTGTTCAATTCCTATTGCACATTCTATTTCGCCTAATCTAAAGTTGTATCCAATAATATTTTCAATATTTTTAATATTATATCCCTTAACAGCTGCTTCGCCATGATTGCGAATTAGTCTTAATTTTTCAGCCAATAGGTCATCATTTGTCACTAATATGCCACCTTCTCCAGTGTGTATATGCTTGTGGTAATTCAAACTATATCCGCCTATATCTCCAAGGGTACCAGTGTAGCTATTAAAATATTTTGAACCTGGAGATTGAGCTGCGTCTGATATTACTTTTAAATTATGTTTATCAGCTATTTCTCGTATAACATTCATATTTGAAGGATGACCAAATATATCTACGGCCATAATTGCTTTAGTTTTATGAGTTATATTTTTTATAATCGAGTCTGGATCAATATTAAATGTTTCAGATTCAATATCTGCGAATACTGGAATTGCGTTCCAATGAATTATTGAAGTTGGACAGGCACACATCGTCCATGTAGGAACGATAACTTCGTCCCCAGGTTCAATTCCAATTGCACCAACAGCAGCAATTAGTCCAGATGTCCAAGAATTTACACTAATTACATGCTTAACATTAAAATAATTTTTACATAGTTCCTCAAATTCTTTTACCTTTTCCCCTCCCAAGAAATCTCTATCATCTGCGCCTATAAATTGAGAGAGAACACCAGACTCAACAACTTTTTTTGCCGCTTCAACTTCTTCAGAGCCAAGAGAATTGTATTTATCAAAAGGATTTTTTATAATTTTATCTCCACCATGTATCGCCAATTTATTATTTATCATTCTGTTAACCATTCTTTATTAAAGATAAGTATCTTGCTGTCTGAAGAGCTTCCTTACCATTGCATAATAAATATTTTTTACCATTTAAAAAATTTGAAATTTCATTGTACACATTATATTGGTATTGATCTAATTGATTTTTAATATATCTTTTTGTTTTTGTTTCTCCCTTTTTTTGATCAGTATTTTTAAATCTAGTATAATAGATTTCTTTTCCACCATCCTGATAATTAAGTCTTAAATTAGATGTTATAATTTCGATAGAATTTAATTCTTTTTTTTTGTCAGGTGAAAAACTAAATACTACGTTTGCATTTTTATAAAAAGCAACGAAATCAATAGAATAAAAATTTTTTTTCTTATCAGCAATTTTTTTAGATATCTCTTTTATATTTTTTAATTCACCAAACCAATTTTCAATTAAATTTATAAAATGACTGCAATTAGTCATAAAATCTTTTGAATACCAAACAATTGCTTTCAGTGAATGCTTATTACTCTCTTTTTTTATAATTTCACGAATCACGCTTGTTGATTTATCACTTTGTCGCATATAATTTACGAATAAATTTATTTTTGATTTCTTACATAAATCATAAATTTTTTTAGCATTCTTATATGATGAATCCATGGGCTTTTCGCATATAATAATTTTTGGTTCGTAAATATCTAAAATTTTTTTTATAATTAGAAGATGAGTATTCGTTGGCGTAGCTATAACTATTAATTCAGGTTTTAAATCTTTTATATAATTACTTATTTTTGAGAAAGTTGGTTTTTTATATTTTTTAAAAAATTGACTTCTTAATTTTTTTGATTTTTCTACCCCTCCAATTAATTCAAAATTTTTATGTCTGCTTATTGCATTACAATGAGATAGGGTATCATTACTATTAGTATTGTAATCATATAGCATTCCTATATTACCAAGTCCTACAACTAAACATTTCGTTCTCATAAGGTATATTCTAAGTCTAAATCTAAATAACTATTTTTCTTTTTACGTCTTTATTTAAATTTATAAGGTCAGGATGTTTTCGCAAGAAATCAATTGCGTCTTCGCAGCTAAATAAAGGGTTATCTGAAAAATTTTCAATTATTTTCTTAATAAGTAAATAATCCTTATTTTCGTCAAGAGTAAGACCTAGTTCAGGCCAAAACATTTTCTTTGGAGCCATTATGTTAATATGTGAGAATATTTCTGGATTTTCTCTTATGTGAAGAGTTACGTGTTCCCGGTGTTTTTCATTTGAAGTCATTTCATATGATTTCATTAGTGTACTTAATTCAAAAACTGAAACATCCATTCCATCTGGATAACTTCTAACATTTCCAATTGACACAAAATCTGAATTATTATTCAAAAATACTCTTATTACTTGATCTACTAAATTATGGTCAATGATAGGGCAGTCACCTGTAATTTGAACAACTGTTTTTGCATCATGATGCCGAGCGGCCTTTATAACTCTTCCAGTCACATTATGTTCCTCGCCTCGATAAAAGGCAACTTCAGCTTCTTTAGCAATCTTAACCAGCACATCGTCATCAGAATTTTCAGTTGTCGCTACTACGATTTCATCAATAATATCTACATTTTTCAATCTATTTATTAAATGATCAAGCATTGTAACCCCATTTACTTTTAAAATAGGTTTACCAGGGAGTCTTGATGAGGTCATTCTGACTTCAATTGTTGCAACTATTTTATTCATATGCTTACTTAATTTAACCTTCTAAATCCAACATGACATTGATCTTTAATTAGCAATTTATCTATATCCCTACCTTCTTCACACTCGCCAATAGTTTTAAATATTTTATCTAAATAAAATAAATATTTATCTATAATTTCATTGCTATGCTCTGTACATACATAAACAATATTTGAAGCAAGAATTCGATTCCTGAGCATTTCCTGAGTAATATAAGTTTTGTATTTATTACTATTCTTACTTTCAATAGAAAAGCTTGCAAGCGCCGCTAAACCAGAAATCTTAATATTTAAATTATTTTTACTTGCAAGTTTACTCCATTGTTTTTTTAAATTTGACCCCGTATTTGTAATCTTTTTCCATGATTTTATTTTTTTCATAACTTCTAGAGTTTTTATTGCAGCCGCGGGACCTATTCGCTCTGTCCAGAACGTACTACTAATAAATGTACTTTGAGCATTTTTCATTATTTCTTTTTTTCCAATTACAGATGTAATTGCATATCCATTTCCAAGAGCCTTGCCAAACATCGCTATATCTGGTTCGACATTGTAATACTTATGCAATCCACCAAATGTCTGCCTGAATCCAGACGTACACTCATCAAAAATTAAGATGATATTTTTTTCATCTGCTAACTTTCTTACTTTTTGAAGAAAATCATTTCTTGGTTCCTCGTTTCTTAAAACCTCCATCTTAATTGTGCCAATATTTTTATTTTTTACTATCTCATATAATGCTTCATAGTCATTATATTT
The DNA here is from genome assembly GCA_014653725.1 of Pelagibacterales bacterium SAG-MED32. GTDB lineage: Bacteria > Pseudomonadota > Alphaproteobacteria > Pelagibacterales > AG-422-B15 > CACNXQ01. The sequence goes on from JACWEC010000001.1 coordinate 48,991, forward strand.
AAAAGGGAAAATAGTATTTTTTAGCGCTTTAGGTACTCCATTTGACTCAAGGTTTGGCAACAAATGTTCAGTAAGATTATTTTTATCATTAATATTTGATGCAAGATACCAATCATGCCAACCATGATAACCACATATTGCTACATTATCTTTTCCTGATGATGCCCTCGCAATTCTTATTGCCATAGCATTTGCCTCACCACCAGATCTAGCAAATTTTGCCATATCTGCCCATTTATGTAATTCAATCAATTTCTCTGCTAAGTAAACTTCTTCTGGGCAGTTAAGAGTTGACATATTTCCAGATTTAACGACATTTTTGACAGCATCATCAACTTCCTTGTTTGAATATCCAAGAATATTTGTACCTATTCCCATAATTGACATATCTAAAAATCTTATATTATCCATGTCCCATACATAACAACCCTTTGTTTTTTTATAATATGAGGGCCAGAGATCAGGCAAAAACATTTCAGGTCGTTTTGATAAAAGCATATTTCCACCAGGAATTATCTTTTTTGCCTTTTTATATAATTTTTGCCCAGTACCTTGATTAATTTTATTCTTTACCATAATTTATTTATAACATTTTATTTGAATGCCTGCTCTTTATTTTACCATGTTCTTGGATCAATTAATAATAAATCACTGGAAGCTAGATTATTCTCCTGAATTATTGTCTCTTTATTGAATGATGTATAAATCATCTTTAATTGAGAAAGACTTTCAAAACCAACTACTGCATAATCAATTCCATGAATGCTTTTTAGAAAACTTAAACATCCATCAATTGGCGATAGTGAATGTTCATTAAGCCAATTATGGTAATTTCCCCATTGTTGCCTCCATTTATCAAACCTTTTTGGCAATTGTTTCTGCTTACACAAAAGAATACCTTGTAAAAAAATCGACCTTGCATGAATTTCAATATTGTTTGTTTTTAATTTTTCTAATAATCCTGACGAAATGAGTCTTTGATCAAATATATTGACTGGAGCTTGAACAATATCAAATTTAAATTTTGAATTTATATTCAAATAATCTTGTGGAGAATAAAATGATATTCCAATTTTTTTCACAATTCCTTTTTCTTTGCACATTATAAGCAATTTGTATAAATTTTCTGCATATTTGCCAAGCATAAGTGATGAGTCGTGCACTAATAGACCATGAAGACTTTTGCGCCTTAATCTCTTCAATGAGAGATTAATATTATTTAATATTTCTCTCTCATTTTCACATTTGTAATTAATATTAATTTTTGTTACCACATCAAAATCATTATCAAATTGATTTCCAACTATTTCTTCTGAACCAGTATAAGCTTGTGCTGTATCAATCATATTAATTCCTGATACGCGAGAAAACTGAACGATTTTTGAAATTTCATTTTGATTTTGGTTTAAACTATATTCTTGATTGCTTAATATGCCATATGAGTCAGTAAACTGAGCAGTACCAAGTGATAGTTTCATAAAACAGAGTTAAATTTTAAAATCAGAAAAATTAAGTGGCATATTTTTTCTGAGGTTTTTTAGGACTTTCTTTCCAATAGCAGATTTAAAATATCTAGGATGCAGGCCTTTTGCAGGCCTAACTATTTTTATGTTGTCAATTGTTAATTTATCTCCTTTTTTAATTTCTTTGGTAACATAAATAGACCTTCGGTGCTTTAAATTTTTAATCTCATCTTTTGTTGGCCCTATATATGGTTTTCCAATACTTGACCATGCTTTAAAACTTTCATCGACTAGTTGTTTTAATTCTTTTGGCTCAATTGAAAATGTACTGTCTACTCCACCATCTTTTCTATTTATAGTAAAATGTTTTTCAATTAAACATGCTCCAGTTGCAATAGATGCTATTGGCACACCTAATCCGATAGTATGGTCAGATAAACCAACTATATATTTAAATTTTTTTTTTAAATAAGGAATAGTTGAAATATTTGAATTTTCTGGAGATGCAGGATACGTGCTTGTGCATTTTAGTAAAATTAATTTTTTACAGCCATTCTTTCTTGCAACATTGCACGCCTCCTTTAGTTCTTCAATTGATGCCATCCCAGTTGAAATAATCATTGGTTTTCCAGTAGACGCTACTTTTTCAATTAGTGGGAGATGATTATTTTCAAAAGATGCAATCTTATATGCAGGAACATTAAGACTTTCCAAAAAATCAACCGCTGTTTCATCAAAAGGTGAACTAAAACAAACCATCCCTCTTGCATTCGCATGTTTCATTATTTTTTCATGCCATTCCCAAGGTGTATATGCTTTCTTATATAACGAATATAAATTTTGATTATTCCATATATTTTTTTTATCTTTAATTGTAAATTCAGAATTTCTACTATTTAAAGTCATTGTATCAGCCGTGTATGTTTGTAGCTTTATTGCATGAGCTCCTGCATCAGAGGCCAAATCAACAAGCTTTAACGCTCTTTTAAGTGATTGATTGTGGTTACCAGACATTTCGGCAACAATAAAAGGAGGGTAATTCTCACCGATTCTGAACTTTCCAATTTTGACAAATTGGCGATCACGCATCATTTGTTAATTCCATTTCTTATTCCTCTATAGCGTTAAAATAAATATTTATATTATTTGACGACAAAATCAAGTACCCAACACTATCTCTCACTGAGTTAAAACCATTAAGCTTATCACCAATCGATTGATAGATTTAAAGTCGTCGCAGATAAAGATATGAGAAAAATATCAAATATGGTTGAAAACTTAATTAGATAATATGTGGAGAGTAGGGTTTGGAAAATTAATCTTTTAATTTATAAATTTTTTGAGCGAGATTAGAAATTCTTTTGTCGTCTTTACAAATTTCTTTTATAATTTTTGATGTTGTGTCAAAATCAAATTTTAAAGATAATCTTAACAAATCCATCTAATTTTTATTATTTTTTGACCTAATATTTTATATTTCATTAACCAGTTTTATTCCTTGACTAATTTTTTTTGAAACCTTTTTCATAAATTATATATTTTATATTGTTCCACGTTTCCTTGCTTAATACTAAATCATAACAATTTAATTTATCATCAAAATTAATTTGCTCATGTCCCCACCTTATATACCAATCTCTAATCCATTCAAAACCTTTTTTTACCTGACACTCAATTTGAATTATATTTTTATTTTCAAATAACTTTTCAAATAATAAATATTTAATAACACTTCCATATTTGATTTCTGATTTAATGCTTAAATCTGATATAATACCCCATAAACAAGATTTGTTTTCTTCTGAAAATTTTTCTCCATATCCTAAACCAATGGTTTTTTTATTATGGATTAGAACATAATGATTGAAAAAAGGATTTTTAATTTTGTTATTAAACCATTCTAAATGTTCTTTTTCCTGTATGATTTTTGAATTAAAACTTGCCTTCCTTACTTCTTTTTGATTTCTGATTAGCAATATTTTTTTTAAGTTTTTTTTATTTAGTAGTTCAAAAGAATAATTATCAATCATATTTAATCTATATATAAATATTTACTAATTACAAACTAAAAAACAATAACAAACTATAACTTACTTAAACTTAAAATTTTGTCGACAACTCTTTTGACTCCCAATTCATCAATGTGATTAAATTTTTTAAATTTCAATTTTCCATTTAACCATTCCATTAATTGAAACTTTAATTCTTTGCTATTATTTACTAATTTTATGTACCCTTTTGCATCTAAATCTTCTGCTGCTTTTTTCTGATTTTTTGCAACTACAAATTGGAAACAATTTGCACCCATATATAATCTTTCCCATGTTGATCCACCTGAAGCCCCTATAACGATTGAAGAATTCAAAATATATTTAGAGATATTGTTGGTACTTTGTATGATTTTATGTTTTTTACTTTTTATTTTTTTTGTAAACTGTTTTGCTAAAGGTCCTATAATAATAATAAATTCATCAATATAATGCAAATTTTCTAAGGCATTATAAATCTTTAATGTAAGATTTTGAGGATCCGCTCCACCAAAACTAATGAGACAAACAATTTTATTTGTTTTTTTCAATATAACCTTTTTTTTAAATTCTTCACGAAGTAAAAAATATCTACTACCCAATAGTTGCTTACAATCACTATTTAAAAGTTTATGATAATCCTTTCTCTTTCTTCCAAAAGTTTGGTCCAAGAGCAAATCACAGTGATGTTTGCGATTAGCTAGGTCATCAATAACCATTAAATAATTCACATGTTTTTTAATTATTTTTTCCCATTTATAATCGTACTGGTAATTGTCTAATACCACCAAGTCATAATGTTTTTTTGCAATAATCTCTAATATCTTTATTGAGTCATTTATTTGTCGTTTGGATTTATGAATCTTATTATATTTTGGAACTCGATGAAAATGAATTTTATTTTGATTTAATTTTTTGATTAAGTATTTAGATTCAATTGACCCTGCAAAGTCTATGTGCAATTTACTTTTTTTTAACTCATTTGCTAAAGTCAAACATCGATAAAAATGGCCGGATCCTATTTTTTCATAAGCATCTACTCTAAATAAAATATGTTTTATCGGTGACATTGTGTTATTTTTAATATTATCTTCATATGATGTCTATTAATATAAATTGAGAACGACTCCGAATTAAAAATTAAGTGTAAATTAATGATAGCAAAAAAATATATTCTTGTAATTAAATATAACTGGCATGAAAAATTTTTTAACCAATTTAGAAAGCAGCTGTCAGGTAAATGGTTTATCATTAAAAATGAAAAACTACTTAATTACAAATATTTAAAAAAAATTAATCCTAACTATATTTTCTTTCCTCACTGGAGTAAAAAAGTTGATCAAAGCATAGTAAATAATTTTCAATGCATCTGCTTTCATGAAACAGACTTACCTTATGGAAGAGGTGGAACACCAATTCAAAATTTAATATTAAAAAATCATAAAAAAACTAAAATATCTGCAATCAGAATGATAAATGAAATTGATGCGGGACCAATATACTTAAAAAGAAGTTTATTGTTGTCTGGTAGCGCAAAAGAAATTTATGAAAGAGCATTTAAAATATATTTAAAAATGATAAAAAAAATAGTTGAAAACAAGATAACTCCCAAGGAACAAGTAGGAAAAGTTATAAATTTTTATAGAAGAATACCAGAGCAAAGTAGGATTACATCTGAAATTGAGACATTAGAAAAACTTTATAATCATATACGCATGCTGGATGCTGAAGGTTACCCAAACGCATTTTTGGAATTCAATAAGCTCAAATTTGAATTCATTAATGCAAAAAAAAATGGTAATGTGCTTACTACGGAAGTAAAAATTAAGAATATTAAAAAGTCTAATACAGTTAAGAATAATAGATGAATTTTAAATATAAGAAGATACTAACTTTTTTTGCACATCCAGATGATGAGACGCTTGCTGCAGGTGCAACAATTCACAATTTATCGAAAAAAAAGGATTGTGAAATATTTGTTGCGATACCTAATACAGGAATTGATGGAAGGAAAAATAAAATTAATATTAAAAAGAGAAATTTATTAAAGAAATCCTTGAAAAGTGAAACAGCACAAGCTTTAAATAAAATCGGAGTTAATAAAAAGAATATATTCTTTGGTAATTTCAAAGATAATGAAAGTGATAGTCATTCATTATTAGAGATTATACACTGGTTTGAAAATATCATTTCTAAAGTAAAACCTGATTTAGTGTTAACACACCATAGATATTGTACGAATATTGACCACAGATACTGTCATGAGGCAGCTATTGTTGCTACTAGAGCAAAACACAATCAGCACATTGCACTAATGGCAGCAGAAGTTCCATCTAGCACTGGATATTTGAAGCCAACAAATTGGGAACCAAATTTTTTTTATTCCATAAGTGAAACTGACCTTGAAGCAAAAATAAACGCTATGGAGACTTTTACATCGGAAGTGCAGAAAGATCCTGGTCCAAGGTCACCCGAAGTTCTTAGAGCACTTGCTAAAGTAAGAGGATCTCAAAGTGGGTTTTATTTTGCGGAGTCGTTTATAATACTTAACATATATAATCAATAATGCACCGTATTGCAGTGATAGGTCTAGGTTATGTGGGCGCATCGCTTGCTATAATGCTTTCACAAAAGAATATTGTAGTTGGGTATGATACAGATCAAGATAAAATAGATATGTTGAATGCAAAACGTAGTCCAATTAATGAACCTAAACTAAAAGAATTTATAAAGAGTAAAGAATTAAATTTTGTAGCTGTGAAAAAAAAAGAAGAAGCTTACAAAGATGCTGAATTTGTAATAATTGCTACTCCAACAAATTATAATGAAAAAACAAGTGAATTTGATACAAAAAGTGTAGAAGAAGCAATTAATTATGGAATTAAGATTAATAAAAAATGTCTTTTTATTATTAAATCCACGGTTCCAATTGGATTTACTGAAGCACATAATTTAAAATTTGAGTTTAATAGAATTATATTTTCACCCGAATTTATCAGAGAGGGAAATTCTTTCAATGACAACTTATATCCATCTAGAATTATTGTTGGCAATGAGTCAAATCTTTCTTTTCAGTTTGGTGAAATAATAAAAGGTATATCTAAAAACAAGAGTAATTCTGTTTTGTTTATGACTTCTAAGGAAGCTGAAGCAGTTAAATTATTCTCAAACACCTACCTTGCAATGCGGGTTGCTTTCTTTAACGAGTTAGATAGTTTTTCAATAGTAAAAAAAATGAATACAACAAAACTAATTGAAGGTATTTGTAAAGATGATAGAATTGGGGAATATTATAATAATCCTTCCTTTGGATATGGAGGATATTGCCTTCCAAAAGATACTAAACAATTATTAGCAAATTATAAAGATATACCTCAGAGTCTTATAGAGGCAACAATTGAGTCAAATGAATTACGTAAAAATTTTATTGTTAATGAAATATTACATAAAAGTCCAAAAACAATTGGTGTTTATAGACTGATTATGAAAAAAGATTCTGATAACTTTAGATCATCATCAATTATTGACCTTATTCAAAAATTATCACTGCATAATAAAAAAATAATTATTTATGAGCCTTTAATAGCATATGAAATGTTTAATGGCTTTGAAGTTTCAAAAAATTTAAGTTCTTTCAAAGAAATGGCTGATATAATTATTACAAATAGGTTTTCTGATGAATTAATAGATGTGGAAAAAAAAGTGTTTTCAAGAGATATATTTAATAAAGAGTAATTTATTATGAACAGTTGTTATTTGTGTAATAATAATAGTTCCAAAACTTATTGCTTTTATAATCTAATACACATGGGTGTTAGAGATAATGAACACCTTAAGGTACTTAAATGTAAAAAATGCAAATTTACTTTTCTTAATAACAACGATCACATTACAGAAAATCACTATCAAGAATCTAAGATGCATGAAAATGATTTAAGCATGGAAAAATGGATTTCAATTACTAAAAAAGATGATTTGAGGAGGTTTAATTTTTTGAAAAATATTTTAAGAGATAAATCAGTCTTGGATTATGGATGTGGTAATGGAAATTTTCTAGAATTATCCAAAAATCTTGCTTATGATATATCGGGTATTGAGGTAGAAGAAAGAATATTACAACACCTGGGTAAACGGTTTTCAGTATATAATAATATTAATAAATTAAAAAAAAACTTTGATGTAATTACATCTTTTCATGTTTTAGAACATTTAAAAGATCCTATTTCTAAATTAAAAGAAATTAAAAAATATCTATCCCCTGATGGACTTCTTGTAATTGAAGTCCCTAATATTGATGATGTTTTGATTAAAACCTATAAGAGTAATTCTTTCTTAGATTTTACATTTTGGAGCAACCATCTTTCATATTTCAATGCCTCAAGCTTAGAGCAAACATTGAATTTGGCAGGTTTCACAAAAAAACGAATATATCAAATACAGAGATACCCTTTGCCGAATCACCTTTACTGGCTGTTCATGAAAAAACCTGGTGGGCATCAAAAATGGCAATTTTTATCAAATAATTTATTTAATAAACCCTATGAATATTTGCTAAAAAGTATAAAACAATGCGATACGTTGTTAGGCATATTCAGTCCAAATAAATAAAATTTTATAAAAGTATATGAAGTTTAAAAATAGAGGAATACTTATCACGGGTGGAACGGGCTCATTTGGCAAAGAATTTGTAAAAAAAATATTATCAATTGAGCCAAAAATAAAAAGACTTGTGGTTTTTAGTAGAGATGAATTAAAACAGTATGAAATGTCAAAGACATTTAATGAAGATAAGTATCCAGGAATAAGATACTTTTTAGGAGATGTAAGAGACTCTGAGAGACTTCAAAGTTCAATGGAAGGTATAGATACTGTAATACATGCTGCTGCCTTAAAACAAGTACCAGCAGCAGAGTACAACCCTTTTGAATTTATAAAAACAAATATAATAGGGGCAAAAAATATTATTGAGGCTTGTAAAATTAATAGAATTAAAAATGTGATTGCACTATCAACCGATAAAGCATGTTCGCCAATAAATCTCTATGGAGCGACAAAACTATGTTCAGATAAACTTTTCGTATCAGCAAATAACTATGTAGGTAAAAGTGATACAAAATTTGCTGTAGTTAGATATGGAAATGTTATGGGCAGTAGGGGTTCAGTAATGCCTTTATTTCTAAGCAAAAAAGGCGAAAAGATTCTACCTATAACAAATAAAGAAATGACCAGATTTAATATAACTTTAGAAGAGGGAGTTGAGCTTGTTCTAAACGCTTTAGATAAATCTGTTGGTGGTGAAATTTTTGTTCCAAAGATACCAAGCTATAAAATTACAGATGTTGCTCAAGCAATAAACCCATCTGCAAAGCTAAAGATAATTGGAATTCGTCCAGGAGAGAAAATTCATGAAGAAATGATTAGTAAAAGTGATGCTGATAATACATATGATCTAGGAAGTCATTACGTTATACTTCCCCAAGGTTATCAAAAAGTAAATAATTATTATAAAAAAAATAGTAGAGCAAAAAAAGTTGCTAGAGGATTTAATTATGATAGTGGTAAAAATAGTAAATTTCTTAATGTCAAACAAATCCAAAAACTTATTAAAAAAAACATTGATAAGAACTTCTAGGAAATAAGCAAAATGATACCGTATGGACGTCAGGAAATAACAAGTTCCGATATTAATGAAGTAAAAAAAGTACTGACTTCTAATTTTATTACCCAGGGTAATACGGTACCAAAATTTGAAAAGCTAGTAGCAAAAAAAGTAAAAGCTAAATTTGCGATAGCAGTAAACTCTGCAACTTCAGCATTACATTTATCATGCATGGCTTTAGGCGTAACAAAAAATGATATTGTTTGGACATCAGCTATAAGTTTTGTTGCATCAGCAAATTGTGCTATTTATTGTGGTGCTAAAATAGATTTTGTTGATATCTCACTTAAAAATTTTAATATTTGTCCAAAAAAACTTGAAGAAAAATTAAAAATAGCAAAGAAAAAGTCAATATTACCATCTGTTCTTGTTGCTGTGCATATGTGTGGACAACCTTGTGACATGAAGAGAATTTATAATTTATCAAAAAAATATAATTTTAAAATTATTGAGGATGCCTCCCACGCTATAGGTTCAAAATATAAAAACACCTTAACTGGAAGTTGTAAGTACAGCTCAATTACAGTTTTCAGCTTTCATCCAGTTAAAATTATTACGACTGGGGAGGGAGGGATTGCGACGACAAATTCAAAAAGATTAATGGAAAAGATGCAAATTCTAAGAACTCATGGCATAACTAAGAACCAAAAGTCAATTTCTTCGAAAAAAGGTGGATGGTATTACGAACAAATTGATCTTGGTTATAACTATAGAATGACTGATATATCGGCTTCTTTGGGAATTAGTCAATTGAGGAGATTGGATTCATATATAAAAAGAAGAAATGATTTAGCAAAAAGATATGATTTAAAACTAAGAGAATTACCTTTAATACTGCCTGAGGTTTCAGATAAAATAAAGTCATCATTTCATCTTTATGTAGTACTACTTGATACCAATCAATTAAAAATTAATAGACTTAAATTATTTAATAAACTTAGGAGCGTTGATATTGGGGTGCAAATACACTACATACCGATATACAAGCACCCTTTCTATAAGAAACTTTTAAAAAAAGACTTTAAACTAGATAATTCTGAGGATTATTATGAGCGATGTATATCTATACCTATATATCCAAGCATGAAAATGTGGCAACAAGACAAAGTAATAAATGCGCTAAGAAAATTTTTAGTATAATGTCAAAAAATATAAAAAAAAGAAGAGGCTTTTTTTTTGTTGGTTCTACATTGCCCCTCAAACATATCGAAGCTGATAATCAATATGACATAAAGTACGTTTTTACAGTAGGAAAAACGCTAAAATTATCTGTAAGAGAGGCACTAAGAAATAAAAGCACAATAAAAGTGATTCCTATATCTTTGAACATATTTATTCAAACATTACAATTAACTTTATTATTTTTATTTAAAAGACTAAGCGGTATAAATTTAACTTTTTTTCACGAAATAAGTATTTTTATTTTTGATCTATTTGTCATAATATTCAACATCAAATCTACTTACATTCCACAAGTTACACTAAATTCTTTCAAAAAAACAAAAGACTTACCAAAAGGAAATTTAAAAACAATAATTATAAATTGCTTCAACTTAAATAAATATTTTTGTTCCTGGCAAATGCCTAAAGGAGATAATGGAGGCTATTCAGATGTATTTGCTGTTCATAAATATCCATCAAATATAAAAAAAGGCAAAAAAAAAACATATATAAATAAGTTTTCGTCGCCAAAAAATATGAATTGCCTCTTAATCGTTGCAAATGATATTGGAAGTATGGAGCATACGAAAAAAATCTATAGAAGTATTTCTGATCATTTAATTCAGTCAGGACATAAATTATTTATAAAAGATCATCCTAGACAATCAGCCAGATTGAGTTTATCAATTAAAGACTCAACTAGTTTAAGTCCATATATGCCCTATGAATTCATCCCTGAGGACTTTTGTATATTAATTGGATGTGCATCGACTGCATTGTGTAATGCACCTTCAAATACAAAAATAATTTCTATTTTGAACTTAATGGATTGTAATAGAGAAGATATTAACCTCAGAAAAAAGCATTTAGAAAGCTTAAACTCTCTTAATCCAATAGTTTTTATTGATCATGTTGATGAAATTAAACAAATTATATAATTGTGAAGGAACAACTAATAATTTTTAAAAGAGTGTTTCGAGAAATCCTAGTTGGTAATGGTAAAGCGCTTTCTATCATTATTATGATAGGTTTTATTTGTGCTATATTTGAAATACTTAGCATTGGAATGATTATTCCGATAATAAGTATTACTTTAGAAAGTGGAAATGAATTTAATGCTATTCTGTTAACTATAGTAAACAAATTTATATCAATAGAAAATAATCATGATTTACTAATTCTTGTGGCGATCTGTTTCTCTATAACTGTATTTATAGGTGCTTTTATGAGAACTTATTTAATTTATATACAAAGTAAGTTCAGTACAACACTAATACATGATGTAAATATAAAAATTTATGAGTCTATTTTCAGAAGAAAATATGTTGATCATGTTAAGCTTGATAGTAGTGAATTAATCTCAACAATTGTTACAAAGGTAAATCAAGTTGCATATCAAGTTTTAGTTCCCCTCATACACTTTATGAGCCAAATCATTATAATTTTATTCATCAGTACTACGTTGATATATATCAACGCTTCTATTTTTTTTATTATGCTTTCAATTTTGGCATTTGTTTATTTTTTTATAATTAAGTCTGTTTCTAAAAAGCTCGACGAAATTGGCAAATCATTTAGCAGTTCTAGTAATATGATGAGTTCGTTAGTAAGAGACGCTGTTTTAGGATTTAGAGAAATAGTTTTGTTAAAAAAGGAAACTTTCTTTGAAAATAGATTTGAAAAATCAGATTATGCACTGCGAAGATCACAACATTTATCAAATATTTTTACAAATGCTCCAAGAATACTTATAGAAAGCGTTATAATTTTTTTGCTAATGACTTATGTAATAATTTCTGTACTTTATTCATCTTCAAATGAAAATATTTTATTTGTCGCTGAAATCGCAGCGATAGTTTATGGTGCACAAAAATTAATTCCTTTATTCAATAGGGTATACCAAGATTGGGCTCAAATCAGCGCAAATCTGAAACCAATGGAGGATGTTTTAGACTTATATATCAACCATCATAATCCTATTAAAAATTTAAAAAATAACCATGAGGATCATCCTCCTGAAGAAATAACTTTCTCAAATATGATAAAGTGTGAAGATTTAAGTTTTAACTATTCAACAAAGCAAGAAAAACTTATCTCAAAGTTAAACTTTTCAATAAAAAAGAATGAATGGTTTTGTATATTTGGTCCTACAGGTTGCGGAAAAAGTACATTACTTGATCTTATTGCTGGACTAATAGAGCCAAAAAAAGGTAAAATTTTAATCGATGGAATTAAATTGAATTCAAGTAATATCAGATCTTGGCAAAATAAAATTTCTTATGTATCTCAAAAGATTTTCTTATTGAACGGAACAATTGCTGAAAATGTTGCTTTTGGTTTTAAAAAAGAAGAAATTGATAATGATAGAGTAATTGAATGTCTCCAAACATCAGAACTAATGAAAGATATCAATGGATTTGAGGCTAATATTCAAACATTTGTAGGAGAAAATGGTAAAACATTGTCTGGTGGACAAATACAGAGGTTGGGAATTGCAAGAGCTTTGTACATTAACAAGGAAATTATGATACTTGATGAAGCCACATCATCTTTAGATCATAAAAATGAAAGTAAAATATTAACAAATATAAAAAATAAACACTCCAACAGCATGACTATAATTGCCATCACTCATAAAAAGCAGATTTTAGAGAACTTTAATAATGTACTTAATATGGAAAAAAGTAATTGATCAAATATATGTCAAATAAAATACTAATTCCATTTCCAAATAAAATTATATCTAAAACATTTAAAAATGAGAAAGAAATATACTTTTTTAATGGTTTATATTTTTACTCTGCTGATAAAATATCGTTTAGTAGAAAACTGCCCCCGTATATTAAAAATAAAATTAAATTGACAAAAAAAATCGAGCGTGTCGAACTAATTGAAAAGTTAGATTTTAATTATCCAATATTTAAAAGATGGGGCCATTTGGACTCTAATCTTAAAATCGATTATGATTTATATATTTACAAAATTAATGAAATATCGCGTATATTAAAAGAAACTGGAATCGAAAAAGTTATTTTTTTTACAAGCGTTCCTCATCATATAGATACCGTTGTCTTTAACATAGCATGTGAAAAAGCTCTAATAGAAAAGTTTTTTTTATATCACAACCCTATTTTAAACACAGTCTTAGTAAGAAAAGAAACAACTAATTATGAAGATTCTAAATACTTAAGATTTGAGAATCCATTTATTTATCAAACTGAGCATTTATTAGATAAAGTAGTGCAAAATAAAATTCTTGGTAAACAAAAGGAAGGTGATCAAAATAATTCTCCTACGAAGTGGTGGAAAATGAATATATATACTTCGCTTTTATTTCATTTTGTTTCAAGAATTAAGAAATTTATAAATTTAAAATTTGAAAAGGATTATAATTATTATTCAATTTATAAAATGATTAAAAATCAAAAAGAATATTTAAGGCTTTATGAAAGTAACATGCTTTCAGAGAAATCTTTTTTTACGCAAACATCAAAGGAACAACCCGAGTTACTTATTGCAGCTCACTTTCAACCAGAAGCAACTACTTTTCCAGAAGGTTGTGAGTATTCAAATCATATATCTATAGTCAAAAAAATAAGACAGCTTGGGTATAAAAGAAAAATTTACTATAAAGAACATTTTGCATCTAAAAGATATTCAGATTCAATTATTGGATTAACAAGAGTGGGTTTAGAGCGGGATAAATTTTATTATGAGACTCTTAAAGATTTAGGTTGCGTATTTCTTGATTACAATTTTAATTTATCTTTAGAAAAAAAGTTTAATGAAATTATTTTGCCTGTAACAATAACCGGCTCAATTGCATTTGAGAGATCATTAATGGGGTATAAAACAATTATATCAGGAAAACCTTGGTACCA
>JACWEC010000010.1 GCA_014653725.1 Pelagibacterales bacterium SAG-MED32
ATTACAATAATGTCATTGTCATTGGTGTTCTTTTATTTGCTCAGGCGATTATAGGATGGTACATGGTAAAAAGTGGCTTATCAGAAAGGGTTGATGTAAGCCAATATCGTTTAGCACTTCATTTAACAATGGCATTTATTATTCTTGGTTTAACGTTTTATACTTTAGTCTCGTATTTATTAGATAATAAATTAATAAATAATAATTCAATCTTCATCATGAAACACAAAAGTTTATTAATTATACTTTTTATATTTATTTGCTTTCAAATTTCCTACGGCGCCTTTGTTTCAGGTACTCATTCAGGACTCTTATATAATACTTGGCCACTTTACAATGGGAATATAATTCCATTTATTGAAAATACACAAATGAGATGGATAATAAATTTCTTTGAAAATGGTGAGTACATCATTTTTATTCATAGAACTTTTGCTATGGTTATTTTGTTTTTATTATTCTATTTGAACTATTCAATAATTATGAATAGAAAAATAAATAGTTATTACCCTGTAATTATTTTTTTTAATATTACGTTTGTCTTACAAATAGTTTTGGGTGTTTCCATGACCTACCTAAACATTCCATGGCATCTAGCTTTATTACACCAAGGCAACTCAATACTAGTGTTCTTGCTATCTCTTTTTATGTATCAATTGAGTTTAAAGTCACCTCAGTAAAGTTTACTAAGGTGACCTATGAATGATTAAGCTGCGTCTAATGCATTTTTCAGATCTTCGATGATATCATCGATGTGCTCTATGCCTATTGATAATCTAACATAACTTGGGTTAACACCAGCAGCTTCCATATCTTCGTCAGAGAGTTGTGAGTGTGTAGTTGATGCTGGATGAATCGCAAGACTTCTTGCATCACCTATGTTTGCAACATGGTAAAACATATTTAAATTATTAATAAACTTCTCACCACTAGCTTTACCACCTTTAAGTTCGATTCCACAAAGTGCACCATGACCACCTTTGAGATATTTATTTGCTCTATCTCCAGCTTCACCTTCGTCAAGCCCAGCATAAATAACTCTAGATACCTTATTATGACTTGAGAGGTATTCAGCAACTTTAGCTGCATTAGAACAGTGTTTTTCCATTCTCAGTGAAACTGTTTCTAGGCCTTGTATAATATTGAATGCACTTTGAGGACTCAAAGCTGCACCTATATCTCTTAATCCAACAAATCTTGCTCTAACTATATAGGCAATTGGACCAACAGCTTTTGCAAATTCTGTCCAAACCATGCCATGATAACTTGGGTCAGGATCATTTAAGGCAGGTTGTCTTTTAGGGTCCTTACCCCAATCAAACTTACCACTATCAACAATAATTCCCCCAATAGTCGTTCCATGTCCACCAATAAATTTAGTTAATGAATGAACAACAATGGTAGCTCCGTGCTCTATTGGTTTACATATTACTGGCGCTGCAGTGTTATCAACGATTAATGGTATATTATATTCGTCTCCTATATCTGCAACTTCACGAATAGGAAATACTTTTAACTTAGGATTTGGAAGGGTCTCAGCATAGTATGCCCTCGTATTATCATCAGTTAATTTCCTAAAACTCTCTGGATCTTTTGGATCAGCAAACCTGACTTCAATTCCGAGATCCTTCATTGTATTAGCGAATAAATTCCAAGTACCTCCGTATAAATCAGTAGAACTAACAATATTATCACCAGCTTTTACTAAGTTTTGGATACTAAGCATAGAAGCAGATTGTCCTGAGCTCACACAGAGAGCGCCCACGCCACCTTCCATTGCAGCAACTCTTTTTTCAAGAACATCAACAGTTGGGTTCATAATTCTTGTATAAATGTTCCCAAAGTCTTTTGCTCCAAATAAGTTGGCAGCATGTTCAGTATTATGAAATTGATACGAAGTAGTTTGATATATAGGCACCGCTACAGATGTTGTCGATGGATCACTTCTATAGTCTCCGCCATGTAAAGCTATTGTCTCAGGATTAACTGAGTCAGCTGGTACAAATTTATTTTTAGCCATTTCTTTATAATTCCCTTATTAATTTTTTTTAATCGATGATAATTTCTGTAAAAGTCTGCAAACTACAATTACATCGACATAAAATTTAATACCCGTTTAAAGATTATGTAAACTTATATATAAAGTACTATAGTACCATTTGTTAAAATATTGATTCAATTAAGGAAATATATAATGATTGACAAATAAATGAGTTATTATTATTAACTTCGCATATGACTACATCAAAAATATTAAAACAAACAAAGTCTCTAGCTAAGGAAGATATTGATAAAAATTGGCTGATTGTTGACGCTGAAAATATTGTCTTAGGTAGGTTGGCATCTGCAGTATCTAAAATCTTAAGAGGTAAGCATAAGCCAAGCTATACACCTCATGCTGATTGTGGAGATAACGTAGTAATAGTTAATGCTGAAAAAGTTAAATTAACAGGAAATAAGCTAGAAGATAAGGTATATTATCGTCATACAGGCTATCCTGGAGGCATTAAATCTATTACAGCAAAAAAAGTTCTCGAAGGAAAGAACCCTGACAGACTAGTAAGACTTGCAGTTAAAAGAATGATACCCTCAGGTCCTTTAGGTCGTAAACAGTTATCAAATATGAAGGTGTATGTTGGGAGCAATCATCCGCATGAAGCTCAAAACGCCAAATCATTAAATATAAAAGAGTTAATATAATAATGAGTGATACTGCAAATACTGAAACTATTCTTAAAAGCGAAACTACTGAAGTTCAACCAGTTATAGATAAGTTAGGACGATCTTACGCTACTGGTAAAAGAAAAAATGCCGTAGCAAGAGTCTGGATCAAGTCAGGATCAGGTAAAATAATTATAAACGGAAAAGAATTGGACAAATATTTTTTAAGACCAGTTCTAAGTATGCTAGTTAATCAACCATTAGTATTAACTGATAAAAAGCTTGCAGTAGATACGACCGTAACTGTTAGTGGCGGAGGTCTGTCAGGACAAGCTGGAGCAGTTAGACATGGGATTTCAAAAGCTCTTACACTTTTTGATCCAAACTTAAGACCCGCTCTAAAGACCGAAGGTCTTCTGACACGAGATTCAAGAATCGTTGAAAGAAAAAAATACGGTAGACGAAAAGCTCGAAGAAGATTTCAGTTTTCTAAACGATAGTTTCGAAATCTTAAGCTGGATTTCATAAAGTCTATCAATTAATAATTTTAAATTTGTAAAATGAAAAATGTAGTAATATTTGGTGCTAGTGGATTTGTTGGCTATGAACTTTATAATATGTGTAAAGCACATCCAAATATAAATCTATCAGCCTTGTCTGCTAATAAATCAGCTGGAGAATTGGTTGATGATAAAGAATTAGAGCAATCACTTAGATATCAAAAAATTGAGAATATAGACTTTGAGAATATTGATTTTATTTTCAATTGTTTACCTAATATGCAGATGCATAAATTAATTCATAATCTTAATAAAAATATAAGAATTATCGACCTTTCAATTGACTTCAGGCTGGATGAAAAGGAAGAATATAAAAATTGGTATAATTTCGATCATGAAAGTTTTGAATTAAATGAAAATTTTCAATTTGGCCTTACAGAATTTAATAGGGAGAGTATAAAAGAAAGTAAACATGTTGCTAATCCAGGGTGTTATGCAACAAGTGTATTAGTTCCATTAATAGAATTGGTTTCAAAGGATGCAATTGAGCAAGACGATATTATAATTGATGCAAAATCTGGATATTCTGGCGCAGGAAAAACGAAGCCCAAGGATGAACTCATAAAGGAAGTAAGTGAAAATATTGCAACATATGGAGTTGGTGACCATAAGCACATAGCTGAAATAAATCAGGAGTTATCAAAAAATACTAAAAATAAAGTTGAAGTTTTTTTTGCTGCAAATCTAATACCAGTTGAAAGAGGTATCTTAAGTAATATTTATGTAAACCTTAATAATAAAACATTAAATGAACTTTATGAAATTTTAGTTGAGCGTTTTAAAGAAGAGAAATTCATTGAAGTACTCCCGATTGGTGATATTCCCAAAACCAAAGATGTGGTCGGAACAAATAATTTAGTAATTGGTCTAAAAAAAGGCTATAAAGAAAAGAAAATCTGTATAGTCACCGCTTTAGACAATCTCTTAAAGGGTGCGGCAGGTCAGGCGATACAAAATTTTAACGTAATGAATGATTTTGATGAAGGCGAAGGGATATTAATGTGAAAAAAATTAATTTATTAGTTATATTTTTATTATCATCTTTTCTATTTATTAGCTGTTCAAAAATTGAAAATTTTTCTTTTTATGAGTACTTCATAAATCCAGATATTTCTGACATTGATATGGGTAATGATATCTCAAGTGATAAACCTGATATTGAGAGCGTTCCTGAAAAGGTAGTAATCAATGAGTAAAGTTTTGGGTATAGGCATAGCAGGATTAGGAACTGTTGGAACAGGTTTTTTGAAGCAACTAAAAGGTTTGAAAACTAAGTTAACAAGATCAGCCAATATAAAGGTTATCAAAATTGCAGTTAAAAGTCTTAAAAAGAAGAGAGATCTTCCTATTAAACAATTACCTTTGACTTCAAATACATTGAGTCTTGCAGAAGATGACTCCATTGATGTTGTTGTTGAATTAATTGGTGGCTCTAAAGGAATTGCTTATAATTTAGTAAAGAGATCTCTAAAAAATAAAAAGCACGTTATTACTGCTAACAAAGCACTTATGGCAATGCATGGTAATGAATTAGCTAAGATCGCAGAAAAAAATAATGTATCACTAAATTATGAGGCTGCTATTGCTGGAGGAATTCCGATTGTTAAAGCAGTAAGAGAAAATTTACGCTTCAACAAGATTAAGAAAATATATGGAATACTTAACGGCACATGTAATTATATTTTGACTAAGATGGATAAGAATCTTGGAGATTTTAAAGATGTACTTAGCGATGCACAAAAGAAAGGGTTTGCTGAACTTGATCCTACCTTTGATATTGAAGGGATAGATGCAGCTCATAAAATTACTCTTTTATCATGTCTGGCATTTGATGTACCAATAAGTTTTAGTTCAACATATATTGAAGGTATTTCAAAAATTGATACCAAAGATTTTAAATATGCAAGCGAATTTGGTTATGTAATCAAATTACTTGCGGTCAGCTCAAAGGTTAGCAACAAAGTTGAACAAAGAGTCCATCCATGTTTTGTTAAACAAGCGTCAGATATAGCTAAAGTAGAGAATGAGTTAAATGCAGTAATCGTCGAGGACAATGTTATCGGTAAAAACATGTTTCAAGGACCAGGTGCAGGCGCAGGTCCCACAGGAGCATCGGTAATGTCTGATTTAATGGAAATTGTAAGAGGTACAATTAATTTCCCATTAGGCTCATCAGTTGATGCAAAGAAAAAAATTACTTTTCAAAAAATTGAAAATCTATCATTTCCATATTACGTAAGAATCGTGGGCAAGGATCGTGCAGGCGTTATGGCAAAAATTTCAAGAGCGTTATCTAAAAAACGCATATCTATTAAAAGCATTATCCAAAAACCATCTAATAAGACAAAATATGCGGAAATAATTTTAATTACGCACAAAGTTAAGGAATCATCTCTGAAAGTTGCTTTAAATCAAATTAAAAGATTACCAGAAGTTGCTGCATCTGCTAAATTCATCAGAATCGAAGATTCGTTATGACCATTATATCAACACAATATGCATCAGGAATAGTTGCGGCAACTGAAAAAGCAGCGATTGCTTCGTCTATGTTAATTGGTCTTGGAGATGAAAAAGCAGCAGATCAAAAAGCAGTGGACGCAATGAGAACTGCATTAAATCAAATTGATTTTAAGGGAAGAATAGTGATTGGTGAGGGCGAAAGAGATGAAGCGCCCATGTTATACATAGGAGAAGAAGTTGGTACAGGAAGGAATCATGAAGTTGATATAGCTTTAGATCCTCTTGAAGGGACTACAATTACTGCAAAAGGTATGCCTAATTCTTTATCTGTAATTGCAGCTGCTCAAAGGGGCGGACTTTTATATGCGCCTGATACATATATGAATAAAATCGCGGTCGGGGGAAATCTTCCAGATGATATTATTGATTTAGACGCAACTACAAAAGAGAATATACAGAGTATTGCTGATGCCAAAAAAGTTCCAATAAATGAAGTTACAGCATGTGTTTTAGAAAGATCTCGTCATAATAGTATTATCGAAGATCTTAGGTCAATTGGGGCAAAAATAGTTTTAATTCCCGATGGAGATGTGGCTGGCATTATTATGACCACTCAGGAACATAGTTCTGTAGATATTTATATGGGTGTAGGAGGAGCTCCTGAAGGTGTACTTGCAGCTGCTGCATTGCAATGTATTGGGGGCCAAATGCAAACAAGACTTGTAATAAACAATGAAGATGAAAAAATAAGAGCTGAAAAGATAGGTATAAAAGACTTAAACAAAAAATACTCACTTGATGAGCTGGCTCATGGGGATATTATTTTTTCAGCAACAGGTGTAACCGAAGGAACAATGGTAAGAGGAGTAAGAACAAATCAAAATAAATATGTAACTCATTCTTTAGTACTAAGAACGGGCGAGTCTTCGTCACAATACATAGAAACATATCACGATATTAGTTGATAGATGTCCGATAATGAATTAAGCGTTGATATACAATCATTAACAAATAAAAACTGGAAACTTAAAGAATATAGCGATCGTCAAATAGATTTTATTTCACAGAAATATGGATTGAGTAGATTAGTTTCAAAGTTATTAAATATAAGGAATATATCGGAACAAGACATACCAAGTTATATAAATCCATCTTTAAAAGAAAGTTTACCTGATCCATATAATTTAGTAGATATGGAAAAATCATGTGACCGACTGTACAAAGCTATTTTAGCTAATGAAAAGATAGCAGTATTTGGAGATTATGATGTAGACGGCTCAACCTCTGCGTCATTATTAATAAATTATTTTAAGAAACTATCTATAGATCTTGATTTTCATATACCCAATAGATTTACAGAAGGCTATGGGCCCAGTAAGGAGGTATTTTCTAAATTTAAAGATAAAGGGGTCAAAGTAATTTTTACAGTTGATTGTGGAACAATGTCTCACGAAGAGATTGAATTTGCCAATAAAAACAAGCTTGATATTGTTGTGTTGGATCACCACCAGCCAGAAATTAATCTTCCCAAAGCATTTGCATTAATAAATCCAAACAGGCTTGATGATACATCAGGATTGAATTATTTAGCTGCGGTAGGAGTAACATATATGTTTATCATTGGAATAAACAGAAAGCTTAGGAAAGAAGGTTGGTTTAAAAAGAATGATATAGAAGAACCTAATCTTATTTCATTTCTTGATGTTGCAGCATTAGGAACAGTATGTGACGCAGTTCCATTAAAAGGGTTAAATCGTATTTTAGTTAACAAAGGTTTAGAGGTGATGCAGAAGCTTAATAATCCAGGATTAAGAGCCTTAGCAGAAAAATCTAATATAAAGCAGAAGGTGTCTGTTTATGATTTAGGCTTCAAATTAGGCCCCAGAATAAATGCCGCAGGTAGACTCGGAAGGTCAAGTTTCGGGACAGATTTATTGACAGCAAGTCAGAAACTAATTGCTGATCAGATTTCAGAGGAGTTAAATAAGTTTAATTCTGAACGGCGAACAATGGAAAGTTATGTATTAGACAAGGCTATTGAGCAAGTTACCGAGGATAAACTTAAGAATAAAGTTTTAATTGTTTATGGTGAGGGATGGCATGAAGGAGTAATAGGAATTATTGCTAGTCGTTTAAAAGATAAATTTAATAAACCTACTATAGTACTTTCAATTACTAATGATGTGGCCAAGGGATCTGGCAGATCTCTAAAAGGAATTGACTTAGGAAGTTTAGTGGTTGCTGCTCAGCAAAGTCAAATAATTTTAAAGGGTGGCGGTCATGCAATGGCTGCGGGTCTAACAATGGAAAAAAATAAAATAGATGAATTAAGTCAATTCTTTGAAAAGAGATTGAATAAGGTTGATGCAATTGAGACAAACTTTACCACCATGCTCGCTGATGATAAACTTAGTATTTCAGCAGTAAATTTAGAGGTACATGATGAGATTGAAAAAGTTGGACCATTTGGCTCAGAGAATCCTGAGCCAAATTTTATATTTGAAAATATTAAGCTAGCTTCTGTGGATCAGATTGGGGAAGATCATCTCAAATGTCTCATAAAATCAAATGAAAGCTCTTTCATTGAGGCAATGGCATTTAGAAGTTTAAACACGAAGCTTGGAGATGAATTAAAAAAGAATAAAGGTAGAAATATTTCAATATTTGGAAAGATAAAAATAAATGAATGGAATGGTAGAAAAACTCCTCAACTGCATATAATTGATATAGCGAATTCTCAAATAAACTAATCAGTTATTGATTTCATATTATTATTAGATATATAAATGGCATATGGTCCCTTCGTCTAGCGGTTAGGATATCTGGTTTTCATCCAGAAGATCACGGGTTCGAATCCCGTAGGGACCGCCATATATGTGACAATATGGCATTATAAAATCATCCAGAAACATTTACATAACTTTTAGAGATATTACTTATAGAGTATGACAAATAAGATGTTTTTGCATTATCAGCCAAGAAATTTTAGTGACAAAACTGCACTTATATTCACTAAAATGCTAAGGCTATTTGCAGATTTTTTTTTCAAGAAAAGGTATGGTCATCGCGCAGTAATTCTTGAAACTGTCGCGGCTGTACCTGGAATGGTAGCAGGTATGCTAAACCATTTAAAAAGTCTCAGAAAGATGCAGGAGGGCCGAGGTTGGATTAAAATACTATTGGATGAGGCCGAAAATGAAAGAATGCATTTAATGACCTTCATAAATATTGCAAAACCATCTGCTTTTGAAAGATTTTTAGTCATATTTGTTCAAGGAGTATTTTTTAACTTATATTTTTTCATGTACCTAATCTCTCCACGTACATGTCATCGGATAGTTGGTTACTTTGAAGAGCAAGCAATCATAAGCTACACTGAGTACCTAGAAGAAATTGACAGTGGCAATATTGAAAATACCCCCGCGCCAAAAATTGCAATAGATTATTGGAACCTATCAAAGTTTGCTAAACTCAGAGATGTAATTATTGCTGTTAGAATTGATGAAATGGGCCACCGAGATGTTAACCATGAATTTGTTTCTATTATAGATAATGAGGTTGCAAAAAAAGATATAATCGGCGGTAAGGAATTAAAGTCTAAGAAATAGTTTAATATAACTAACCAATAAATTTATTATGTTGCAATTTGGAATCTTCTTACACTCATTAGTAGTGGGGTTTATGATATTCTTTGTGGCGGTGGTCTCACCAACAATATTTAAAGTACTAGATGAAACTAACTCTGGAACATTTCTAAGACAACTCTTTCCGCGTATGTTTTTATATGGATTGATTGCAATGTTACTTGCATTTTTAACAACTTTAAATAGTCAGTTAAATATTTATTGGATTATTTCTGCTATTTCCTCAGTTTTATTTGCGATAAATCTCTATATAATTACACCTAAAATAAACTATCATCGAGATGAAGCGAAATTAGGAAATTCTCTATCTGAAAAAAAATTTAAGCAATTTCATTTATTCTCAGTGGTACTCTTTATTTTACAATTACTTGGTTCGTTATATTTATTATTAATTTATTATTATTAGGAGTAGTTATGAAGATTTTAAAAACATTTGATAATGCAAAACTTATTATTGTCGAACTTGAAGTGAACATGGGAGATAAAAAAAGGAGCGCACCAACACTATGTGCTTCAATTGATGATAAGATAATTCCATTAAGTTCCGCTCACGATGGCAGGCCAATACTAATGAACCTAGATAATGCACTACAGCAATAATGCTTAGGTTGTGAACTGAGTTATAAACGCTTCTGCTTTAGATAAGATTTTTTTCTTTCTTTCATTTTTCATTTTATCATAAACGCTTACCATCATGTTCAGTCTTGGATTGCTACTAAAAAATTTTCTATTTTTATTTATGAATCTCCAATAAAGGCCATCAACAGTTTCACACCATTCACCTTTTTTAAAATCCATCATCTTTAAATAATAACTTGAACCACAGATATACGGTTTTGTTGCAAATATGCCTCCATCACTAAAAAGACCCATGCCATAAACATTCGGCGTCATTACCCATTCAGAGGAGTCAATAAACATCTCCATGAACCATTTATAAACTTGTTTGGGCTCAATCTCACATAGATTCATTAGACTTGACAAAACCATCAGTCTCTCAATATGGTGCGTCCAACCATATTTCAATGCATTTTTAATTGAATGATCCAAGGGTGGTATTCCAGTTTCGCCCGAGTACCACTCTTTTTTAAATTTTCTCTTATGTTTAAAAAAATTTCCTTTTTCCATTTCTGTTGAGTAATTCTGATAAATACCCCTCATAAATTCTCTCCATCCAATTACCTGTCTAATATAGCCCTCTAAAGAATTTAAATTAACTTTAGTTTTTAATTTTTTTAATCTATCAACGATCTTTTCAGGTGTAATTAATCCACTATTGATTAGAGGACTAAGTGCGCTGTGAAATAGAATATTATCTCTTTGACTTACTGCATCCTCATAATCGCCAAATAGGTTTAATTTCTCTATTAAAAAATTATCTAGCCACTCTGTTGATTCTTTATGTGTAGTAGGTAGCCAAAAATTTTCAGTATTTCCTGGATGATTTTCAAATGTTGTATTTATAAATTTCTTTAATACTTTTGTATGCTTAGTTTCAAAAGCTACTAGTCGCTTTGGCAACTTAACAGTCTGCGGTAATTTTTTTCTATTATCTTTATCAAAACTCCATTTACCTCCAACTGGTTTTTCGTCTTTAACTAATAAGTCAAATTTAATACGACTCATTTTGTAATAATTGGCCATTAAAGGTTTTTTTTTGTTTTCTAGATATTTTTTAAAATCATCTCTTGAATTAAGAAACATAGGGGAGGTGACGATTACTCTTTCTAATCCAATTTCTTTTACTATTTTATTTAGCTTTTTTTCAAAAGGCTTGTCTTCAACTTCAAAGGAGAAAACTCTCTTTGGTTTGCTTTCTTTGATTGATTTTCTTAATTTATCCTCATATTTATCAGAAAAATTATTTTTACAATCATAATAATCAGTCTCGAAACCTTTAGATTTTAATAAATCATTGTAACTGCGCATTGATGATAAGAAATGAAGTATTTTTAGTTTATGATGCTTCTCATAAGTGCAAAGACCCAAGTCTTCAGCCATAAATATTTTACAAAATTTGTAATTTTTTAGGTATAGAGGATCAAATAACTGATTTCCTAAAACTATAAATATATCTTTCATACATTTATATTTTTTTAGAGACTTAAAGCTTTTTCAATTTCATTTATGAATTTTTTTGAACTTGGTTTAGTTAAAGCTGTAAAACCAGCAAGTGCATTACCATTTTTGTCTATAATAATTTTGTGAAAATTCCATCTAGGTACTCCACTAATAAAACCCAATTCCTTTTTTGACCATTGAAAAAAAGGGTGAGCATTTTTACCTTTTACTACATTTTTTTCAGTAAGTGGAAAGGTGATATTAAATGTACTTTCGCAAAAGTCTTTGACTTGTTCATTATCTCCTGATTCTTGATTTCCAAAGTCATTAGACGGCACACCCACAATTATAAGACCCTTGTCCGAGTAAGTATCATATAAAGCCTGCAAACCTTCATATTGGTAAGTGAAGCCACACAGGCTAGCAGTATTCACAACAACAATTGTTTTTCCTTTATAGTCAGATAACTTAATTATATCTTCTTCATTAATTGATTTAAAAGAGTGGTCATATGCATTTTCTGTCATAGCTGTACCCATGTTTAAAATAAGAGTGATTGTGATTAAAATAAAATATTTCATTAGAAATTAATTAAGATATGCACATAAATACTAGCAAAGTAACCAATTGCTATAATTGGTGTCCATTTCAAATGACCAAAAAAAGTATACATTCCTCTAGATTGTCCCATCAATGCAACTCCGGCAGCAGAGCCTATTGAAAGCATGCTTCCTCCAACACCGGCAGTCAATGTCACTAAAAGCCATTGCGAGTCAGGCATTGCAGGCTCCATAGTTAAGACAGCAAACATTACAGGAATATTGTCAACAATTGCTGAGAGAATACCAACAAGAATATTAGCATTAGTTGCACCTAAATCTGTATACATAAATTGAGAGACATATTCCAAGTAACCAATAAACCCTAGGCCACCAACAGACAGAATAAC
The DNA here is from genome assembly GCA_014653725.1 of Pelagibacterales bacterium SAG-MED32. GTDB lineage: Bacteria > Pseudomonadota > Alphaproteobacteria > Pelagibacterales > AG-422-B15 > CACNXQ01. Next base: position 12,336 of record JACWEC010000010.1, read on the forward strand.
CCCAAAGAAAAATAATAATGTATCCCATTCAACATGAGCTACATTTTCGAAGAAATCATATTTTTTTTCTTCAATGTTTGTCGTTTTAATCTTTATATAGAAACTATAAAGTTGTAAATAAGCTAAACCAGTCATCATTCCGAATACAGGTGGAAGGTGCAAAAAGTTATGAAAGCTAACTGCAGTAAGTATTGTTAAGAGTCCAAGAAGTATTATTACTTTCCCACCGTATTTAATTTCAACAGTTTCTTCAGCGACATCAGGTTTATGATCTGATACAAAAAAGTGCATTATTCCTGCTGGAATTATGTAGTTTACAACAGAAGGGATTACTAGAGCAAAGAATTGAAGAAAATCTAGTTGTCCTGCTTGCCATACCATTAAAGTGGTTATGTCTCCAAACGGACTAAATGCCCCTCCAGCATTTGCCGCTACAACAATATTGACACATGCAATACCAACAAACTTGGGACTTGAGGATCCAACTGCCAACACAACAGCGCAAAGCACCAATGCTGTTGTTAAGTTGTCTGCCAATGGAGAAAGAAAGAACGCTAATATTCCTGTAATCCAAAATAATTGTCTGTAGCTAAATTGATTTTTAATCAACCATGCTTTTAGAGAATTAAATACATTTCTTTCTTCCAATGCATTAATGTATGTCATCGCGACCAATAAGAAGAAGGCAAGTTCAGCATATTCAAGAAAACTATGTCTAATTTCATGTTCGACCATTTCATAATGAGGCGTACCCGAATACGCAAACGCAACTATGCCCCATATTAGACCTGCAGCAAGAACAACAGGTTTAGATTTTCTTAAGTGAGTGAATTCCTCAGCCATCACAAGTGCATAAGCAAAAACAAAGATAGCTAGAGCCGAGAACCCAGCCCAGTGGTAAGTTAAATCTAATGAATGTTCCATTTATTTTTCTCCAATATTTTATGCGCTAAGAAGAAATAAATAAAACAAAATATCAATAAGATCAATGATACTGAATATGCTTCATTCATTCTATAACTGCCCATTAGTCTATATATTGTTTGCGTGAGGGTTGACAAGTTATTCGTCCCAAAAAAAGAGATTACGACCAAATCACTTGCAGACAATATTGAGGATACACAAAAGGCTGTAATTAATGATTTTTTTAGCCTGGGCAAGTCAATCGTTAGAAATCTGCTTAATCCATATAGATTTAAACTATTCGCTATATCATCATTTTCTTTTATCACTCGAAAAAATGAAGGTGCCAAATAGTTGTATGTGAATGGCAAAACAAAAAAAGAATTTAGAATAATTACAATAATAATATTTGGGAGATACATTAAATTTAATTTAAATAACAATATGTAGTATCCGACAGCCATCACAGCTGGTGAAAAAATTATTAAACTATAAATTAGGGATTCAGATATTTTAGTCTTCTTATGTGTCAACACTAGTAGATTGTATACAATAAATATAGAAGCAATACCTGAGAAAAAACAAATGATTAATGTATTGTAGATTGCCTCCCAAAGATATGTGGAAGTTAATATATATAATAACTCTTTATTTATTCCCTTTACAATTATGAATAAAATAGGTGAAAAAATAACTAATGTAATAAGCAATAAAATTAACAAACCAAAAAGATTGAGTAAAGTGAGATTAAAATATGTTTTAATATGTCGTTGATCATCAATCAAAAAATTCTGACTTCTAAAGTTTTTAAAAAAAATAAAATAGATAGAAAAACAAATTATAAGTTGGAAAAAAAGTAAATTTAAAGCTGCATTAAAATTGTTTGAAAATATTACTGAGTAATAAATTGATACTTCTAGGGTAGAGTACTTAGGACCTCCTCCTAAAATTAAGACAGGAGTGAAACTTACAAAACAAATAAATGTTATCAAAACGAAGAGACTAGGAATATTTTTTTTGATAATTGGCCACTCTGATGCAATGAAAGAAGACATTTTTTTCAAGCCCATCTGTCTTGATAACATTTTCTCATTTGGGCTAATGTCATTTAATGATTGATAAATAATTCTGCTTACGAGTGGAGTATTTAAAATTACGTGACCAATAAGAATTCCTGTAAGGCCATAAATTTCAAAATAATTTCCATAAAAAGAAAGAATTCCAAATATTGTTATTATTGTTGGAAGTACAAATAATATTGACTGAGTTTGTGCAATAATTTTTACAAAATAAAAATTATTATATGTATTCAATAAAAAGGCTAAAAGAGAACCAACAACGATCGACAATAAAGCCGATAGTAATGATTGATATACGGTAAAAAAAATGATGGAGGATGTGTAATTAGAAAATTCAAAGCTTGCACTTATATTATATTGAGAAAAAATACCAATTAAAGGAAATAAAATTGCTAATGTCACGAATGTTAAGCACAGCCATGGAAATAAGTTTCTATGATTAAGAAGAAGCAACTTCAAGCCATATTTTTATCAGAGGCTCGGCCTCTAAAAAATTATCATATTTAATCTCTTTTGGCTTCTTAAGCTTTCTCATTCTATCAGGAATATTATTATCATTCTCTCTTGCAGGGTACATGATATTCATCTCAGCAATTATTTTTTGAATGTTATCCCGCATCATAAATTCTATAAATTCTTTTCCAAGATTTTGTTTTTCTGAATCAGGTCTTACATAAACTATTTCTTTTGTTACTAAATGTCCGTCTGTAAATTCAATTGCTTTATATTTATATTCATCTTCATATTCTTGATGATAAAATGGTGAAGTACTGTAGCTCAAAACTAAGTCAGCTTTGCCTTCAAGAAAAATGCCATATGCCTCAGACCAACCAGGAGTATAAGTTAAAACATTATTGTTAAATTTTTTGAGTATAGAAGGAAAGTTATCTGGATGAGTTAGTTTCATCCATCTTAATAAGCCTAATCCAACGGGACTGGTTCTGGGGTCTTGTACGACTATCTTTAAATTTTTATGATTAATTAATTCTTCAAATGAATTAGGAATATCTTTTAAGGTTTCTTCATTATATATGAATGAAAAATAACCATAATCATAAATATTCCAATTCTCAGATTTATAATCAAACTCATGCATTTCTACTCCTAGAATTACATCTTTGTCTTTTAAAAATATTTCATTGGCGAGTGTTCCCGCTTGGCTAGTTGAAACGTATTGTACGTCACAGTTACAATTTTTTTCAAACTCCGTTTCAATTACAGGTCCAGGTCCCCATTCTGCAGAAAATGAGTCATAAGTACCTACAACTAACACTTCCTTTGCAGAAATAGAACTAATCGTTATTAAGATAAAAATTATTGATAATATTTTAGTTTTCATATTGCCTCCGCTAGCATTATCTAGATCAGGTTATGGGTCGTTTCAAAAGAAACCTCTCAGCAATTGCTCCCCGTTAATAAATCAACTATACATTGAAAACATATTCAATTTCAAATATTTTTTTAAAATGCAATTTAATATATTAAAAGATCAGTCTAATTTTATAAAGGATAAGGATCCAGGACCTTTTTCTAAAAATAATGGTTTCATTTATAATTTAGAATTGGATGGTTATTATTATAAAGGATTCAGAGTTGAGGAAGTAAATTGTAATAAGGCTGGAATTGCTCATGGAGGTACTTTAATAGCATTTGCTGATGGCATAATGGGCTATACTGCATGGAAAAAAGACTCGTTTCCTTGTTTGACTGCGAAATTAAATGCCAATTATGTTGGCCCTGCTCCAAAGGGTTCATGGGTTTATGGATTTGCTGAAGTTACTAGAGAAACAAAATCTATATTATTTATGAAATGCTCTCTTTATATAAACAATAACGTAATATTCACTGCAGATGGTATTTTTAAAATATTAAGAAATAGGGGTAAAAAAGACCCGTCATAAAAAATGGAATTTAATAAGGAAAAATTTAGAAAAATTATTAATAAAGACATCGAGATAAACACTTACGTTGATGGAAGTGGTCCGCTTGTAATCATGGTTCATGGCTGGCCAGAGTTATGGTACTCATGGAGACACCAAATAAATTATTTAGTTGAAAATGGTTTTAGTGTGGCTGTTCCAGACATGCGTGGTTACGGCTTGAGCTCTAAGCCACATGAAATTGAGTCTTATAATATCATGGAGCTGACTTCTGATGTTATAGCAATTGCAGATACTTTAGGAAAAGATACTTTTAATTTAATCGGACATGATTGGGGAGCGCCAGTTGTTTGGAATACATCATTATATCATGCTGATAGAGTAGATAAGGTTTGTGGTATGAGTGTGCCTCATCAAATATCTAAAATGCCACCAATAGAAACAATGAAATTTTTATTTAAAGATGTTTTTTTTTATATGCTTTATTTTCAAAAAGAAGGCTTAGTTGAAAAAGAACTTGAGAAGGATATGAGAAAATCTTTGTTAGCGATATATAGTTCTATTTCTTCTAATGGTGAAAAAATGGAAACATTTGAGCCCAAACCATTTGAAAAAGAAATGACTTTTCTTAAATCAATGGGTGAGCATACCGAAATTCCACATTTCTTAAATAAAGATGACTTTGATTACTATTTAAATGAGTTTACTAGAGGTGGCATGAGAGGCCCCATTAATTGGTATCGCAATATTAATCGAAATTGGGAAATGACTAAAGATACTCATGAGAAGAAGATTTCCCCTCTTTCCTGTTTTATAGTTGGAGAAGATGACCCAGTAGCCAAATGGACACTTATAAACCCGAGTCTTCACGAAAATTTAGTATCAAGTCATATTATTAAGTCTGCGGGACATTGGGTACAGCAGGAGAAGCCAGAAGAGGTAAATAAACTACTTCTAGATTTCTTTAAATAGATTGAAGAATTAAAGGTTTTTATATACATTCTGCATCACTTCGGGGCGTAGCGCAGTCTGGTAGCGCATCTGGTTTGGGACCAGAGGGTCGCAAGTTCGAATCTTGCCGCCCCGACCAAAAAAAATATGAGCACACCATCTGAATTATTATTTTATATGCCGCCTGAATGGTATCCACATGAATGTTGTTGGATGCAGTGGCCAACGGAATCTTTTCCGACTAATGCAACGCCTTCATGGTCTCATTTTGATTTAGATAAGGGACGTATTGCATGGGCCAATGTTGCTAATTCGATTAGTAAATTTGAAAAATTATTAATGATTGTTAATCCAAGTGATCTCAAAAGTGCGACAAAATTATTGAATAGCAATATTGAAATCTTAGAGCTACCAATAAATGATGCGTGGTGCAGAGACTCAGGGGCCATTTTTTTACTAAATGAAAAAAATCAGTTAGGTGGAGTTGACTCTGATTTTAATTGTTGGGGATATCAAGAAAATTATGAACTTGATGATAAAGTCGCAAAATTTATGATCGATCATTCAAATTCAAAATATTTTAAAAATAATATGGTTTTAGAGGGAGGCTCTATACATGTGAATGGAAAAGGCTCTTTAATAACCACAGAGCAGTGTTTGTTGAATAAAAATAGAAACCCAAATCTGTCAAAAGATCAAATTGAAAGTAATTTAAAAAACTATTTTGGAATAGAGAATATTATTTGGTTAAAGCATGGTACGGATGAAGGTACAGACGGCCACATAGATAACGTAGCCTGCTTTTCAAATAGTGATACCATTTTAACGATGACATGTAATGATCAGAGTGATTCATATTATGATCTTTTGTCAGAAAATTTAGATATATTAAAAACTTCAAAAGATCAAAATGGAAAGCCGTTCAATATTATTGAATTAGAAATGTCAAATAAGAGAATTATACCTGATGATGATGAACCAAGTTCTTATATTAATTTTTATATTGCTAACGACGCAATAATATTTCCAATTTTTGGAGATAAAGAGGCTGATGAAAATGCAGAAAAGGTTATTAAATCACAGTTTCCCAACAGACAGATTGTATGTCTTGATGGTCGTGATATATTGCTGGGTGGCGGAAACATCCATTGTATTACACAGCAGCAACCAAGGAGTGTGAAATGAGAGAAGTAACTTTAGCAGCAACTCAAATGACTTGTTCAAAAAACAATTCAGAAAATGTTGATAAAGCTGAAAGCATAATAAGGCAAGCAGCTGGTATGGGAGCGCAGATTATACTCATTCAAGAGTTATTTGAATCAACTTACTTCTGCATGGATCAAAAAGATGAATTATTTGGACTATCAAAACCATTTGAAAATCACCCCACATTAGAAAAGATGTCAAAATTAGCATCTGAACTTAAAGTAGTCCTCCCAGTTAGTTTTTTTGAAAAAGCAAATAGAGCACACTATAACGCAATTGCTGTCATCAATGCAGATGGCAATATATTAGGAAAATATAGAAAATCTCATATACCTGATGGTCCTGGATATCAGGAGAAGTTTTATTTTAATCCTGGAGATACAGGGTTTAAGGTATGGGATACGGCTTACGCAAAAATAGGAATTGGAATTTGTTGGGATCAATGGTTTCCAGAAGTTGCAAGAATAATGGCTTTGAAAGGTGCAGAAGTTCTCCTCTATCCAACAGCAATAGGTGGCGAACCAGAAGATGATGGTTTCGATAGTTCAGATATGTGGCAAAGAGCAATGATAGGTCATTCAGCAGCAAATCAAATTCCAGTAGTTGCATCTAATAGAATTGGAAAAGAGCAAGGTGAAAAAATATCAAATTACTTCTATGGAAGATCATTTATTACTAATCATGTTGGAGATAAAATTGCTGAGGCAGGTAGAGATAAAGAAGAAGTATTGATAGGCAAAGTTAATCTAGATGAAGCAGAAAATTTGCGAAATGTATGGGGTGTGTTCAGAGACAGGCGCACAGATTTATACAGTGACCTACTTAAACTAGATGGATCAGAAAATTAATCATGAAGGCAAAAATATATAAGCCCTCTAAAACTGCAATGCAGTCAGGAAGATCAAAATTTAACAAATGGGTATTAAAAATTACAGATAAAAAAAATCAAATAAAAGACACAATGATGGGTTGGAATGGAGGTAGCAATACTTCATCTCAAATTCAATTGAATTTTAAAACGAAGGAAGATGCTGTACACTACGCTAAATCAAATAATTTAGATTATGAAGTTCTTGAATCCTCTGTGAGGAAAGTTATAAGTAAATCATACGCAGATAATTTTAAATAAGCGCCCGTAGCTCAGCTGGATAGAGCAACAGCCTTCTAAGCTGTGGGTCAGAGGTTCGAATCCTCTCGGGCGCGCCATTATAAAAATGAAAAAGATAATTTATTTATATTTGTTTTCTATTTTATTCATCACACAAACTTATGCGTCTGACAATTTTTATGATCTATTTATGCAAGGCAATAAAGAAGAGGCAATTCTTCTTTTACAAGATCAAGTAGCCGCAGGGAGCAATGATGCCAATTATATACTGGCATTACTTTATAACGATGCCACAACACATAGACTTTGTAAAATCCAAGATTTTTGCTTAGGAGGCTATGAAACAGAAGAAAATGTTATTGATAAAGAAAATGGTACGTTTGACTATAATAATTACACTTCAAACTATAAAAAAGCTTATGAAATATTTTTACAATTATATGAAAATGAAGAAGACCCCCGAGCTGCTTATGCAATTGGTGAGTACTATGATGATCATTGGGTTTTTTGGCCTAATTACAAGAAAGCTTTTAAATATTATTTGTACGCAGCTGAACGAGGAGTTCCAGAGGCGCAATATAATATAGCAAATATGTATGAGTTTGGTGATGGTGTAAAAAAAGATCTCGTACAATCTGTACGATGGTATTTGCAGTGTAACATCGCATCTTTGTGTGGGGCTGGAGTTGAAGGCATAGATGATTTAATTAACCAACTTACAAAAGAAGAGTATGCATTAGCAAAATCTTTAGTAAAAAAGGATATGATAGAAGTAGACATTAGGATCACTTCAGCACGACAGATAGTATCTCCATAGAATTAGTGCACAACATATAGTTGAAAAAAACTTTTAATTTTACCAGATCTTTTTTGTTTAGATTCCTGCTTGATCTATGCTTATAATTTATCCATAAGTTTAATTAATTAATTAAAAAAAAGGATTAATCATTTATGAATAATATAAAAAATGCGATTCTTGGTTTATTTTGTTCAGTATTGATGGTGCCAGCCGCTTATGCAGGTACTCTTGATACCGTTAAAGATCAAGGATTTTTTAACTGTGGTGTGAGTCAGGGAGTTCCTGGTTTCTCTAACCCAGACGAAAATGGTAACTGGAGTGGTATTGATGTAGACGTATGTCGTGCAGTTTCAGCAGCTATTTTTGGCGATGCTGACAAAGTAAAATATGTACCTCTTACAGCTAAAGAGAGATTCACTGCGCTTCAAGCCGGTGAAATTGATGTATTGTCAAGAAACACAACTTGGACTTTGTCACGTGATGCTCAAATTGGTTTAGAATTTGCTGGCGTTAACTTCTACGATGGACAAGGTTTCATGGTCAGAAAAGACTCAGGTATTACAAGTGCTATGGAATTAGATGGTGCAAGTGTTTGTACTAACCTTGGTACTACTACTGAGTTAAACATGGCTGACTTTTTCAGAGCTAATAGCATGGCATATGAGCCAGTTGTTTTTGAAAAAGCAGACGAAGTTGTAAATGCTTATGATGAAGGCAGATGTGATACATATACAACAGATAAATCTGGTTTAGCTGCTCAAAGAACAAAGCTTGCTGATCCTGATGCACACGTTGTATTACCTGAAACAATTTCTAAAGAGCCTTTAGGACCTGTTGTTAGAGAAGGTGATGGCGACTGGGCTGACGTTGTAAGATGGTCTTTAAATGCAATGATTGAAGCAGAAGAGTTTGGTTTAACAAATTCAAATGTTAAGACAACTTGCGCCATGACTTCCAACCCTGTAGTTGCAAGACTATGTGGTAAAGAAGGTGGAACAGGTGCAGGCCTAAATTTAGGCGACAGTTGGTCTTATGACATTGTTTCAAAAGTTGGAAACTATGGTGATGTTTACGAGAAACACGTAGGAGAGAATACTCCAGTGGGTCTTGCAAGAGCAGGTTCACCTAACGCTTCTTATAAAAATGGTGGAGTTTTATACGCACCTCCAGCAAGATAATTTGCTTTAATTTTATAAGTAAGATTACTTTAAGTTAAGAAAGGAAGGTCATTAATTTGGCCTTCCTTTTTTTATGTGATTTAAGTCTAAATATTGTAGAATATATCTAAACTAAGACACTTATGAGACCTTCCAAATTTTCAAATTTTATTTTCAATAGGAATGTTCAAGGAACATTCTATCAAGCAGTTACTTTATCATTAGTAATCCTTGGTGTTTATTATATTGTTCAAAATACCGCTGAGAATATGATGGCGCGCGGTTTAGCCAGTGGTTTTCATTTCTTAGGGGTAGAGTCTCAATTTGATATTGGAATGACTCTTATAGAATATTCCCCTACCTCAACTTACTTTGATGCATTTATTGTAGGCCTTCTCAATACATTACTTGTAGCAGGCATCGGTATATTTTTTGCTACAATTGTTGGTTTTGCATTTGGCATCATGCGCTTATCCTCTAATTGGCTTATTGCTAGGATTGCTGAAACTTATATTGAAGTAATAAGAAACATCCCTCTCTTGCTCCAAATATTTTTTTGGTATTTTGCAGTTCTTAGGGCCCTACCCAAGCCAAAAGAAAGTATAGAATTTATGGATTCTATTTTTTTAAATAATAGAGGCTTATTTTTACCTGACCCCAACTTTGGTGAAGGCTCTTCAATAATTTTTTATTTGTTCTGGATAACTATAGTTATTTCTATTTTCATTTTTATGTGGTCAAAGCGAAGACAAGATAGGACTGGAATTACTTTTCCTGCGTTCTATTTTTCAGTAGCTTTAGTAGGAGGAGTATTTTTTGCAGCTCTTACCGTAACTGGCTTTCCCGTATCTTTTGATATTCCAGAACTCAAAGGCTTTAACTATAAAGGTGGCATGCGATTGATACCCGAGCTTGTTGCCTTAACTTTTGCAC
>JACWEC010000011.1 GCA_014653725.1 Pelagibacterales bacterium SAG-MED32
AAAAATTAATTCCAAGTATAAATGACTTTTACGTTACAGATACCATTTCACGCCACTCAAGTACGATGGCAGAATGCAGTAGGGCAAGAAAAGAAATGAGAAGCTCAATTAAAGAGAAAGCTTCCTAAATATGAATGTGTTACAGTCAAATTTTTTTGAATTAATAACAATAATATTTTATTGTATTTTAATCTTTGTACCACTTCTTGTTGGCGTCGTTTTAGCCTTATATGCTGATAGAAAAATATGGGCCGCTGTTCAAAAAAGAAGAGGACCTAATGTAGTTGGACCATTTGGATTATTTCAAGTGCCTGCAGATGGATTAAAATTTATATTTAAAGAAATTATTCTCCCTGACAGTGCCGACAAAACTGTTTTTTTAATTGCTCCAATTATTACCCTAGCTTTATCCATTGCTGCGTGGGCTGTAATCCCTGTTCAAGCAGGGGTTGTATTAGCAAATATAAATGTTGGCATATTATATATTTTTGCAATTAGTTCTCTTGGAGTTTATGGAATACTGATGGCCGGTTGGGCTTCAAACAGCAAATACCCTTTTTTTGGTGCATTAAGATCCGCTGCCCAAATGGTATCTTATGAAGTATCAATAGGTTTTGTGATTGTAACAGTTTTAATGTGCGTAGGCTCATTAAACTTGAGTGAAATCGTACTTGCTCAAAAAAATATTTGGTTTTTCATACCACTATTTCCGATGTTTATAGTCTTTTTCATTTCTGCGCTAGCTGAAACGAATAGGCCTCCATTTGATTTGCCTGAGGCTGAGTCAGAACTGGTTGCAGGATATCAAACTGAATATTCGGGAATGCCTTTTGTTCTATTTTTATTTGGTGAATATATAAATATTTTATTAATGTGTGCCATGACAACTATTCTCTTCTTAGGTGGATGGTTGCCTCCCATTGATGTATATCCATTAAATGCTATACCTGGATTTGTGTGGTTCATTCTCAAAGTAACACTAGTTTTTTATATGTTTGCTATGGTTAAAGCGTTTGTCCCTCGATATCGATATGATCAGCTAATGCGATTAGGTTGGAAAGTATTCCTTCCTTTATCATTACTTGCTGTAGTACTTACATCGTCAATATTATTCTTTTTTAAACTTGCTCCAGGTATGTCATGAGATTCTTAAATTTTATAAAATCATTTCTATTAATTGATTTCATTAAAGCTTACTTACTAGCTCAGAAATATTTTTTTAAGAAGAAAGCAACGATTAACTATCCCTTTGAAAAAGGAAAACTTAGTCCACGCTTTAGAGGTGAACATGCTCTTAGGCGCTATCCAAGTGGAGAAGAAAGGTGCATTGGATGTAAGCTATGTGAGGCAGTATGTCCAGCTCAGGCAATTACAATTGAAACTGAGCCAAGAGATGATGGAACAAGAAGAACCACAAGATATGATATTGATATGGTTAAATGTATCTATTGTGGTTTATGTGAGGAGTCGTGTCCTGTTGATGCAATAGTTCAGGGGCCAAATTTTGAATTCACGACAGAAACTAGAAAAGAACTTTACTATACTAAAGATAAACTTTTAGAAAATGGTGATAGGTGGGAAACAGTAATCGCTGAAAATTTAGAAGCTGACGCTAAATACAGGTAAATTTCATGTCAATCTCACTAATTACCTTTTATCTTTTTTCCGCAATTCTCCTGCTCTCATCTTTAATGGTGATTTCAACAAAAAATCCTGTTCATTCTGTTTTATTTTTAATTTTAGCTTTTCTTAATGCCGCTGGAATATTTGTTATTCTTCATGCAGAATTTTTAGCCATGATATTAATCATTGTTTATGTTGGCGCTGTAGCTGTCTTATTTTTATTTGTCGTTATGATGCTTGATTTTAAAACATCTCTTGAAAAAGATAATATTCTACAATACATGCCAATAGGTCTCTTAATTGGATTAGTATTTATTGCTGAACTTGTTATCGTATTAATCAACACGCGTTTAGATTTATCCGATATTCAAATATTATCTAACCCATTGGATAATTTCTCAGACCAATCTAATACTGAAGCTATAGGATCAATTCTTTACACTAATTATGTTTTATATTTTCAGTTATCAGGAGTAATTTTACTAGTTGCCATGGTTGGATCAATTGTATTGACCTTAAGAGATAGAGAAGGCGTTAAACGTCAAATTGTATCAGAGCAAGTTGATAGAAAAGGAAAAATTGAACTTGTAGATGTAAAATCAGGTGAGGGCGTTGATATATAATGATTGAACTTAATCAATTTCTAATTTTATCAGCTTTACTTTTCTCAATAGGTGTTATTGGCATATTCTTGAATCGAAAAAATGTAATTATCATTCTAATGTCAATTGAGATTATTTTATTGGCAGTTAATATTAATTTAGTTTCATTTTCTTATTTTTTAAACGATCTAACAGGCCAGATATTCTCATTGTTTGTATTAACGGTTGCTGCTGCAGAAGCCGCAATTGGATTGGCAATTTTGGTAATCTATAACCGGAATGCAGGTAGCATTGAGATTGAGAAAATAAATACCTTAAAAGGATAACATTATGATTCACAGCATTGTAATTTTACCCTTATTGGGGTTTCTCATTGCGTGCACATTATCTTTTTTTAAAAGTAATGCTTTTATAGATCGTTTAGCTGAGATTATTACGTGTACTTTTATTGTTTTAGCGGCCTTCTTTTCTTTTTATATTTTTATCGATAACATAGGAAACCCTAGTATTGTTTCTTTAAAATTATTTACATGGATTGAGTCAGGCTCTTTTTCTGCTGATTGGTCTATTTATTTAGACTCTGTAACCAGTGTAATGTTAGTGGTTATCACAAGTGTTTCTGCTTTGGTGCATGTTTATTCAATTGGATACATGTCACATGATGATAGTAAGCCTAGATTTATGGGTTATTTGTCATTGTTTACATTTGCTATGATCATGCTCGTTACAGCAGATAATTTTTTGCAATTATTTTTTGGGTGGGAAGGAGTTGGTTTAGCTTCATATTTATTAATTGGCTTTTGGTACAAGAAACCCACAGCAAACGCAGCTGCTATAAAAGCCTTCATAGTCAACCGCGTTGGTGACTTTGGATTGGCACTTGGAATTTTTACAATTTTTATTGTCTTTGGAAGTATTGAGTATGAAAATGTTTTCAACAGTGCGGCCAAATTTTCAGATACTCAATTTGCTTTTATTGGATATGAGATCCATGCGTTAACACTAATTTGTATCTTTTTATTTATAGGTGCGATGGGAAAATCAGCCCAACTGTTTTTGCACACGTGGCTTCCTGATGCGATGGAAGGCCCAACTCCTGTTTCAGCATTAATTCATGCCGCAACTATGGTCACTGCTGGTGTTTTTCTAGTAGTAAGATGTTCACCGCTCTTTGATTTAGCGCCAATTGCCATGGATTTTGTCGTAGTTATTGGCGCAAGTACTGCATTTTTTGCAGCAACCATTGGCCTTGTTCAAAACGATATTAAAAAAGTAATTGCTTATTCAACATGCAGTCAGCTCGGTTACATGTTTGTTGCTGCAGGTTTAGGCGCTTACGGGGTAGCAATGTTCCATTTGTTCACTCATGCATTTTTTAAGGCACTTCTTTTCCTTGGAGCAGGCTCAGTTATTCATGCCGTACATGAAGAGCAGGACATTAGAAAAATGGGAGGGATAAGTAATTTTATACCAATCACTCAAGTCATGATGATTATTGGAACTATATCATTAATGGGCTTTCCATTCACATCTGGCTATTATTCAAAAGACGCTATTATTGAAACAGCATATCTATCAAATTCAAATTTTGCTGATTATGCTTACATTCTACTTACTATTGGAGTTGTAATGACTTCGTTTTATTCATGGCGCTTAATGTTCCTTGTTTTCAATGGAAAAACTAGAATGGCTGAAGAGAATTATAGAAAAGTTCATGAGTCATCATCGATCATGCTTATACCTCTAATGATTTTAGCTATTGGAGCTCTCTTTTTTGGATTTATATTTAAAAGTTACTTTATAGGTTACAACAGTGACGAATTCTGGAATGGATCTATTGTTCTACATCATGAAGATCATCATAATATTCCATTATTAATTTATTACCTTCCAGCAATTTTAGGGGTTGTTGGATTTTTCATTGCTTGGATGATGTATCTACGAAAGTCTAATATTGCTAAAAATATCGCTGAATTAAATAAGCCTTTATACAATTTTTTACTAAATAAATGGTATTTTGATGAACTTTACAACATGGTTCTTGTTAAGCCAGCAATAGGAATTGGCAAATTGTTTTGGAAACTAATTGACGGTTATATTATTGATGGCTTTGGACCAAATGGCCTCGCTTCTTTAGTCAGCCGCATCTCATCAAGAACTAAGCAAATTCAATCTGGATTTATTTATCATTATGCATTTGCAATTCTGATTGGCTTATCTTTGATTATAACACTTATAATTTTTAGGTTTTAATTAATGAATGAATTGCCAATCCTAAGTATTTTAATTTTACTTCCAATAGTTGGGATATTTTTCATGACTTTGATCAGAAATAATAATGATCAAAGTTCAAATAATCTTAAGCATACAGCCTTATGGATATCTTTTTTAAATTTTTTAATTTCTCTATACTTACTATTTTCATTTAATCAGCAAGATGCAGACTTTCAGTTTGAGGAACGATATTTTTGGATTGAATATGGAATATCTTACCATTTAGGCGTTGATGGAATTTCAATTCTATTCATTGTCCTCACAACAATGCTTGTTCCAATTTGCATCTTAGCTAGTTATGACAGTATTAAATTTTCTGTAAAAGAATATTTAATTGCGTTTTTAGCTCTTGAAACGTTCATGATAGGCGTCTTTTGTTCCCTTGATCTTGTTTTATTCTATTTATTCTTTGAGGGCGGTTTGATACCCATGTTTCTTATTATTGGCATTTGGGGAGGAGAAAGAAGAGTTTACTCAACATTCAAATTTTTCTTATACACACTTGCTGGTTCAGTTTTTATGTTACTAGCTATCATATACATATTTATTACAGCCGGTACTACAGACGTATCATACTTATTGGATTATAATTTTACACGCAATGAACAGATTGTGTTGTGGCTTGCTTTTTTTGCGTCATTTATGGTTAAAATCCCAATGTGGCCATTTCATACTTGGCTCCCTGATGCTCACGTTGAAGCCCCTACAGCGGGCTCAGTAATATTAGCTGGAGTTTTATTAAAAATGGCAGGATATGGTTTTATTCGTTTCTCAATTGGCTTTTTCCCTGATGCCTCAGAGCTTTTTGCTCCACTCATCTTTGCACTTAGTATTGTAGCTATAATCGTTACGTCGTTGATAGCATTAGTTCAGGAGGATATGAAAAAGTTAATAGCGTATTCCTCTGTTGCACATATGGGATTTGTAACTTTAGGAATTTTTACATTTACAGTTCAAGGAATTGAAGGAAGTGTCATTCAAATGATAAGTCACGGTATTGTTTCTGCAGCATTATTTTTATGTGTTGGCGTTGTTTATGACCGATTACACACAAGGGAAATTTCCAGGTATGGTGGATTGGTAAGTAAAATGCCAATGTATGCATTTACATTCATGATTTTCATTTTGGCTAGTCTTGGGTTGCCAGGAACAAGCGGTTTCGTTGGAGAATTTTTAGTATTACTTTCAATATTTAGTATAAATACTTATTTTGCTGTATTTGCTACCACCGGCGTTGTATTAGCGGCAACATATTCTCTATGGCTCTATCGTAGAATGATTTTCGGTGCCTTGATTAAAGATGATTTGTCAGAGATGTTAGATTTAACCCGAAGAGAAATAATAATATTCGTTCCACTGATCACTCTGACAATATTTATTGGCATATATCCAAAACCAGTTATAGATATTATCGAGCCATCAGCAAAAAAAATTGTGAGTCAAGTTAACGGTAAATTAAATTAATTTAATGGAGAATATTTTACACATAATACCAGAAATCTTTATTTTTTGCTCTGCATTAATATTACTCATTCTTGGATTATTTATAAAAAATATTAAACTTATTAATAATCTTGCCATTCTTTCATTACTCATAGCTGTAGCACTTGTCATTAATCAACCTTATCAGTCTATATATTTAAATAGTTACGTCATTGATGAGTTCTCGTCTTTATTTAAAATCATGATCTTCATAGGATCGATTGTTACATTAGTAATGTTTGTATCAAGTAGAGAAGACCTGCACATAAATTTATATGAATTTCCCATACTAATTCTTTTTTCAACTCTGGGAATGATGGTCATGGTATCTGCAAACGATTTGCTTGCTATGTTTATTGGGCTTGAACTACAATCACTGAGTCTTTATGTATTAGCTGCTCTTAATAGAAATAGCCTTTTGTCATCAGAGGCTGGTATTAAGTATTTTATATTAGGGGCTCTTTCATCGGGTTTATTATTATTTGGAATTTCCTATATCTATGGTTTTTCAGGAAATACAAATTTTAATTTGATCGCTGTCAATTACAACTCTGAGAGCCTAGGCCTCTTAATAGGTATAGTTTTTGTGTTAGCAGGTCTTGCATTTAAAGTTTCTGCAGTTCCTTTTCATATGTGGACTCCAGATGTATATCAAGGCGCCCCGACACCTATAACCGCCTTCTTTGCTCTTGCGCCAAAAATTGCTGCTATGGGCCTATTGGTAAGATTTTTATTTAATTCTTTTGGAGAGTTGTATTTAGATTGGCAGCAAATTATATTTTTTATTTCAATTGCATCTATGATGCTTGCTGCGTTTGCAGCAATAGCCCAAACAAATATTAAAAGATTAATGGCGTACAGTTCAATAGGCCATATAGGTTACGCGCTAATCGGCGTTGCTTGTGTTTCTAGTGAGGGGTTGAGATCACTTTTGATTTATCTAATGATTTACTTGGTCATGAATGTTTCCGTATTCACAGTTATACTTAGTTTAAAGAGGAATGATGCATACTTTGAAAATATATCTGACCTTTCAGGTATGTATAAAAATCATCCATTTACTACTATCTTAGTTGCGTTAATGATGTTTTCATTAGCGGGTATACCGCCTTTAGCCGGTTTTTTTGGTAAATTTTATATTTTCGTTGCAGCTTTAGAAAGTAATATGGTGTTTCTTGCGGTTATAGGTATCATTGCAAGTGTTATTAGCGCTTTCTATTATCTTCGTATTGTAAAGATAATGTATTTTGATGAACCAAAAGAAGAGTTTGATGGAGTGAATATTCGATCACTTCAAGTTCTATTCTATCCAACTTCTTTTTTAGTCATTTTGTTTTTCATATATCCTGCACCAATTATACAGCTTTCAGAATATGCTATAAAATCTTTTTATTAATAGATATGTTATCTAAATCAGTAATCATCCATTACGATGTCATTGACAGTACAAACCTTGAAAGCAAGAGACTTATTGATAAAGAAAAAATTTTCTCTCCTACTTGGATTATAGCCGGCAAGCAAACTGCAGGTAGAGGACGGGGTAATAAAAAATGGGTATCACAAGAGGGCAATTTACTTGCTTCTTTAGTTCTGCCTATTGATTTTCCTCTAGACAGACTTCCTTTTTTATCATGTATTGTTGCATTATCTTTGCATCAATGTATTTCACAAGTGATTACGGATAATAAACTTTTAAAAATAAAATGGCCAAATGATATTCTCTATGATGACGCTAAATTAGCAGGAGTACTAATTGAAAACTCTCTCTCTCAAAGCAAAAACTTTTCAATTATAGGAATAGGCATTAATGTTGCGCACCATCCAATTATAGATGGAAAAAATACTACATCCTTAAATGCTATAGTGCAGAAGAATATGAAAACCATGGATTTAATTAAATCCCTGGAAATCATTCTTAATGAGTATTTAGAAAAATTAATAAATAATTCAGAAGCTCTTTTAATAGATGAATACAAAAGTAAATGCTGGAATTATAATAAGACAGTAAAATTTATGACAAATGATAAAGTTTTAGAAGGAATATTAATTGATATATCTAAAGACTTTGAAATTATTATAAACGCAAATAATAAAAATATTAAATTAAATGCAGGAGAATTGTCATTTGACTATTAATGTGAGAACAATTGTAGATATAGGTAATACAAATATCTTATTTGGAAACATTGTTAAAGGTGAGCTTATTTCCCAAATGAGAATAGAAACATCTGTAATAGTGAATGCTCAAAAAAACAATATGAGCACTGATTTACTTGAATTGAAAAATTTTTTATCTGATAGCAAATCAGTCATTATTTCTGGTGTAGTGCCAAACGCTCAATATGAATTAACTAATTTTATAAAAAGTATTAGAGATGATTTGAAAATTGTTGAACTGAGAACATCTGATCTTCAAAAATTTATATCTTTTACCTTAGATAAACCAAGCGAGGTTGGTGATGATAGAATAATTAATGCTATCGCTGCAGTAAAACAATACGAGCCTCCTTTAATTATTGTTGATTTTGGAACCGCAACAACCTTAGATGTAGTAGATAAAAATGCCAGTTATGCAGGAGGGTTAATATGTCCTGGAGTTAACTTATCTATCAAATCTCTCTCTGACGGTACCGCTCTATTGCCACAAATTGATTTTAAAAGACCAGCCCAACTTATCGGTAAAGATACAATTCATGCCATGGAATCAGGTATCTATTGGGGCTATATCAGTCTTATTGAGGGGTTGGTTGATAAGTTAAAAAAGGAAAATGACTGTTTAAATGCAAAAACCATTGCTACAGGCGGTTTGTCGAAACTATTTGCAAAAGATTTAAATTGCATTAATTACTTTGAAAATGATCTTACTTTGAACGGCCTGATCATAATAAGCAAAAAAATATATGAGTAAAAATAGCAGACTAGTTTTTCTGCCATTAGGTGGAACTGGAGAAATAGGTATGAACATGAATCTCTATGGTTATGGCAATGAGATTGATGATATGAAATGGCTAATTGTTGATGTAGGCATTACTTTCGGAGACGATACAACTCCTGGGGTTGATGTGATACTACCAGACCATGAATTCATAAAAGAAAGAAAAGAAAATCTTCAAGGAATAATTATTACTCACGCCCATGAAGACCATGTCGGTGGATTAGCTTATTTATGGCCAGACTTGAAGTGTCCAATATATGCAACTGCATTTACTGCTTCAATTATAAGATTAAAGTTTGAGGAGAGGGGTATAAATATTGAAGATAAATTAAATATAGTCGATCTATCATCTGAAATTCAAATCAAACCATTCGATATAAAATTTCAAACACTGACACACTCTATACCAGAGCCAAATTCCTTATTCATTAAGACAAAATTGGGTACCATTTATCACACTGGTGATTGGAAAATTGATGACAATCCTATTGTAGGAGATTCAATTGATTTTAATCAATTAAAAGAAAATAGTGAGGAAGTGCTTGCAATGGTTTGCGATTCAACGAATGTATTAACAAGTGGACGTTCGGGTTCAGAATCGACGGTTCGAGGAAATCTTGCGGGTGTTATTAAAAAGTTAAAAAATAGAGTTTTTGTTACTTCATTCGCTTCAAATGTTGCGCGATTAGAAACAATTGCTGCCGCCGCTAAAGAGTCTGGAAGGTCGCTGGTTGTTTTAGGTCGATCAATGCATAGAATGATATCTGTTGCACGGCAAAACGGAATTTTAAAAGATATAGATGTGATCTTATCTGAAAAGGATGCTGCAAAAAAGAAAAAGCATGAGGTTCTCTATCTATGCACTGGTAGTCAAGGGGAACCAAGAGGTGCAATGATGAGGATATCAAATCAAGATTTCCCACACATTGATATTGATCAAGATGATTGTGTAATTTTTTCATCCAAAATTATTCCTGGCAACGAGAAAAAAATATTTAAACTATTTAATCGCCTTTCTGAACTTGGTGCTGAAGTAATCACCGAATATGATGAAGATATTCATGTTTCAGGACATCCATGTCTTGATGAAATGGTAGATATGTATGAACATGTAAAGCCAAAAATATCTGTTCCTGTGCATGGAGAGTTTAGACATTTAAAAAGACACTCTTCTCTAGCGAAAGAACTTGGTGTTCAGTTTCCAATGCAAATATCTAATGGTGATATTCTACAGCTCGCACCAGGTTCACCTTACATATATGATCAATGTAAATCTGGAAGGCAGTATCTAGATGGAAACCGACTAGTTGATTATAACAGTAGTCATATTAAAGATAGAAAAAGAATGAGTTATAATGGCGTATTAAACATAACATGTGTTTTAGACAAAAAAATGAATCTTAAGAATGAACCTGTTATTTTTTCTAGCGGCATATTAAGTGATGATGAATATGATAGTGACGAAGTAATAAATATTCTTGAAGAAGAAATTTATAAATTTTTTGATGATAAAAGCAATATATCAAAAAAGGAAAAAAAGATTTATCAGAAACTTGAAACCCTCTCTAGAAACCTGATTTATAAGCACTCTCGCAAAAAACCTTTGACAAATATAAGTATTGTTCATATTTAATTAGTATGATTGGAAAATTAAATCATATAGCAATAGCTGTCCCAAACATCAATGAAGCCGCTGAACAGTACAGAAGTATCTTTGGAGCAAAGGTATCAGAGCCAGTGGAACAACCTGATCACGGTGTTACCACTATATTTATTGATTTGGGAAATACAAAAATAGAACTATTACAAGTGCTCGGCGAAGACTCTCCTATTGAAAAGTTTATGGATAAAAATCCTAAAGGGGGAATGCATCATATTTGTTTAGAAGTAGAAGATATTAATCAAGCAGTTGAAAAATTAAATACGCATGAAGTTTCCATTACAGGAACTGGCAAGCCAAGAACTGGCGCCCATGGAAAACCTGTTGTCTTTCTTCATCCAAAAAGTTGCAACGGAACATTAATCGAGCTTGAAGAAGTTTAAAATTGGGCATAACAGGCTCAATTATTATCTTTCTTCTTATTTGGTGGCTTATCTTCTTTTTGTCTCTGCCTATAAACATCAACAATTCAAATAAAAAAATAGCAATTGAGGGTGAGGATCCTGGAGCACCCAATAATCCACAGATATTTAAGAAATTTCTAATCACAACATTTGTTTCAGTAATTATCTGGTTTATCATATACTTTTTTCTAAATAATGATGGTTTTTTGATGTTTATCTTAAAGCTTTTTTATATGAATGAAGTTATCTAAATATTTATTACCTGTTTTAAAAGAAACTCCCACAGAAGCGGAAATTATTTCTCACACTTTGATGCTTAGATCTGGAATGATTAGTCAGTCTAGTTCAGGTATCTATTCATGGCTACCTATTGGATTAAGGGTTTTGAAAAAGATTGAAAATATTGTGAGAGATGAGCAGAATAATGCAGGTGTAAATGAAATTCTAATGCCAACTATACAACCAGCTGACATTTGGAATGAAAGCGGTCGATATGAAGATTACGGCAAAGAGATGTTAAGAATTAACGATCGTCATGATAGACAGATGCTTTATGGCCCAACCAACGAAGAGCAAGTAACTGATATTTTTAGACGTTCAATAAAGTCCTATAAAGAACTTCCTCAATTACTTTATCACATACAATGGAAATTTAGAGATGAACTAAGGCCTAGATTTGGAGTTATGCGAGGTAGAGAATTTTTAATGAAAGACGCTTATTCATTCGATATTGACGAAAAGAAATCTGAAGACTCTTACAATAGATTTTTCATATGTTACCTAAAAACTTTTGCACGAATGGGTTTAAAAGCTATCCCAATGGCTGCTGATACTGGGCCCATTGGAGGAGATTTGTCACATGAATTTGTTATATTGTCTAAGACTGGTGAAAGTGACATATATTTTGATCAAAGAATATTACAAGAAGATGAGTCTATTAATGAAATTGACTATGAAGGGGATTTAAAAAAACCAGTAGAAAAATTTAAATCTTATTACTCGGTTTCAGACGATAAATATAAAGAGTCTGAGTTCAATAAAAATGTAGATAAACAAAATCAAATGCAGTCTAAGGGCATTGAAGTAGGGCACATCTTTAGTTTTGGCACAAAGTATTCAACATCAATGAAAGCGAATGTACTTGATTTTGATGGCAAAGAGAAGTCTGTATACATGGGTTCATATGGAATTGGAATATCGAGACTAGTAGGTGCAATTATAGAAACTTCACATGATGAAAAAGGCATAATATGGCCTGACGTCGTTGCTCCATTCTTATTTGGAATAATAAACCTGTCTCCAAAAGACGAAATAGTTTCTAGCAATGCAGAAAAAATTTATAACTATATCTCTGATAAATATGAAACTATCTATGACGATAAAAAAGACAACGCAGGAGTTAAATTTTCTCGTATGGATTTGATCGGTATACCCCATCAAATTATTATTGGGAATAAATTAAAATCAGATAATGAGATTGAATATAAAAATAGAAGGACTGGAAATTCAGAATTTATAAATATCGATAATATTGACGAATTCATCAAAAGATTTCCATCATATAGTGCCATTTAATTATTTTGAAAGATTTATAGCATTTAGATATCTTGTTCCCCTTAGAAAAGGTGGATTACTATCAGTCATCTCTTGGTTATCTTTCATAGGCATATGTATTGGTGTCGCAACATTAATAATTGTAATGTCAGTGATGAATGGTTTTCATATCGAATTAAAGGACAGAATTATCGGTTTTAATGGACATATATTCATACAAAAAAATGATAAATATTTTGAATATCAAGAAGAGCTCTCAAACGTACCTCTGATTAAATTTATTGACCCCAATATAACTCTTCAAGCCCTTATTAGCTCAGATGATAGAACAACAGGAATTGTTTTAAAATCTTTTGTAGAAGAAAAAATGAAACACTACTCATTTTCGCAAAGCATCAGTTACAATGAAGAAATTAATGTGAAAAATAGTATAATACTTGGATCAGACTTGGCGTTAGCATTAAATGTTATTCCTGGTGAGGATGTTAAGGTACTTTCATCCAATATGCTCTCAACACCTTTTGGTCAAATCCCTAAAAGTAAGAGTATGGTTGTCATTGGAATTTTTACTTCAGGAATGAGCGAGTATGATACTAATTTTGCATATACTGCATTGCAAAATATTCAGTCTCTTATAGGAGTTAAAAATTTAGTTTCTACAATTGAAGTTCACCTAAGTGATATTGCTGATTTGCAAATCGTAAAAGAAGAAATATCTGAAGTATTTAGTAATAACTACATTATTAGAGATTGGATAGAGCTGAACAGTTCATTTTGGGAGGTGCTAGCGACTGAACGTGAATTAATGTTTTTTGTTTTATCTTTAATTATTGTCATTGCTGCATTTAATGTGATTACGAGCTTATTTATTCTTGTACAAACAAAATCCAAAGAAATTGCAGTATTAAAAACAATTGGCACTAGTGATATTTCAGTTTTAAGAATCTTTTTAATTGTTGGCTCTATTATAGGTACTTCTGGAACAATACTAGGGACAATTTTGGGAATACTATTCACTATGAACATTGATACTGTAAGAAACTTTTTAAATAGCACATTTGATTTAAATCTTTTTCCTTCAGAATTCTATTATTTAGACAAAATGCCGACTAATATAGATATAAATCAAATTGCAATAATATTTTTATTTTCATTATCAGTATCAATTATTGCTACAATCTATCCAGCCTACAAAGCTTCTAAAACAGAAATTAAAGGTATACTTGGAAATGGATAAAAATATTCTAGTTTTATCAAATATTTCTAAGTCTTATAGGCAAGGTAGTGAATACATTACTATATTTGATAATTTTAATCTTACCGTTAATAAAGGTGAATTTATTTCGATTACTGGACCTTCAGGATCAGGTAAAACAACCTTATTAAATTTAGTTGGCTTAATAGATTCAATTGATAAAGGTGAAATTTTATTAAACGCCAAAATTATTTCAAATCAAAATAGTAACGAGAAAAGTGTAGTAAGAAGGAATAATTTTGGATTTATTTATCAAAATTATAATTTATTTGATAATTTTAGTGCAATTGAAAATATTACACTTCCACTTATTTTGATAGGTGAAGCCAAAGATGTAGCTTTTGAAAAAGCAGACGAATTAATGAATATTTTTGATATTAGTCACAGAAAATATCATTTTCCAAATAGTTTATCTGGCGGTGAGCAGCAGAGAGTTGCAATAGCTAGAGCTTTAATAAATAAGCCAAAAATAGTTATTGCCGACGAACCCACGGGCAATCTTGATTATGAAAATTCAGTAAATGTTTTTAAATACTTAATTGATTATATCGAATCAGAAAAAATGACATTAATAATGGCTACGCATAATCAAGAATGGGCAAATAAGTCTGACAGAAGGATTGATCTTAGTTAATGGCTGACTTTGTTCACTTAACAAATAAAACAGAGTATTCGCTATCTGAAGGAGCGTTGCCAATTGCGAGAATAGCCGAATTATGCCAGTCATTTGCAATGCCAGCTGTTGGCATATCTGACAACAATAATATGTTCGGCGCATTAGAGTTTAGTGAGCAAATTGCAAAAGTTGGAGTTCAGCCAATTTTAGGATGTAATATAAAAATTAAAACACCAAAAGAATACTTACATGAAAATATTGAGGATAATGATCTATATTTCTATTTAAATATTTTTTCAAAAAACAATGAAGGATATGAGAACTTATTAAAATGCGTTTCGAATGCCTATACTTTTAATAAAGGGAATGCGTATGTAACAGTTGAAGATTTAATTAAATTTAAAGATGGCTTAATTATTTTATCTGGTGGAAATAATTCGATATTAACCCATTCAACAGGACACATGATCACAAAACAGTCTCAACAATTTATTTCTGATTTCAAAAAAGAATTTAACGACAATTTTTATATTGAAATACAAAGATTTGGTAGTGTTGACTACCGGTTAAATGAAGAAGCTGTTTTGAATTTAGCCTATGATCATCAGATCCCATTAGTTGCAACAAATGATGCTTATTTTGAAGGCCCAGAGTACTTTGAGGCTCATGATGCATTAATGTGTATTGAAAAAAAACTCTTTGTGTCTCAAGCTGATCGAACAAGATTATCAAAAGAGCATTATTTTAAATCTCAACATGAAATGCTCGAGTTATTTCATGATTTGCCAGAATCTCTGAATAATACCATTGAAATTGCACAACGATGCACTCATAGACCCAAAATCAAAACTCCTATTTTGCCAGTATACGATGATGATCAAAACAAAGAGAAGGAATTGATGCAGAAATTAGCTAAACAAGGATTAGATAATCGGCTTAATGCCAAATTTAGTACTGAAAATATAGATATTGAACAACAAAATGAAATTAGAAAAGTTTATGAAGAAAGGCTTTTAAAAGAATTAAAAATAATCATTAGTATGAAATATGAGGGATACTTTTTAATTGTTTCTGATTTTATCCTATGGGCGAAAAAGAACGATATACCTGTGGGGCCAGGTAGAGGATCAGGGGCGGGATCACTCGTAGCTTGGTGTCTAAACATTACTGATCTTGATCCTATTAAGTTTGGATTAATATTTGAGAGATTTTTAAACCCTGAAAGAGTGTCGCTTCCTGACTTCGATATTGATTTCTGTAGAGACGGTAGAGACAAGGTTCTTGAATATGTTCACAACAAGTACGGTGAAAATAAAGTTGCGCAGATAATTACCTTTGGTAAATTACAGGCGAGAGCTGTAATAAGAGATGTCGGTAGAGTCCTTGGCATTCCTTATGGCCAAGTCGATTATCTCTGTAAGTTAATGCCATTTGATCCTTCTAGACCCATGTCTCTGCAGAAATATATTGATGAAGAGCCAAAGTTGAATGAAGAAGCCAATAGAGACCCTAAGGTCAAAAAACTACTAGATATTTCTCTTAAACTTGAAGGACTAAAAAGACATGCATCAATCCATGCAGCTGGAGTTGTTATATCAAAAGATCAAATATCTAAAGATGTACCATTATATAGTGATCCAGAAAGTAATATCTTCTTAACTCAGTTTGATATGAAATGGGTTGAAAACGCTGGTTTAGTTAAATTTGATTTTCTTGGATTAAAAACGCTTACTTTAATTAATGAATGTATAAAATTAGTGCGTAATAATAATCCAGATTTCTGTATAAATAAAATTAAGATCAATGACATTAAAACATACGAATTACTAAGTACTGGAGAAACAACTGGCATCTTCCAGTTAGAGAGTGCTGGTATGAAAGATACACTGAAACAATTAAAGCCTGATAAATTTGAAGATATAATTGCAATTGTAGCGCTATATCGTCCAGGCCCTATGGCTAATATACCATCATATATTGAAAGAAAGCATGGAAGAGAAAAACCAGACTATATTCATCCTTTGTTAGAAGGACTTTTAAAAGAAACATATGGGGTTGTAATATATCAAGAGCAAGTAATGGGAGTTGCAAGAGAACTTTCAGGTTATTCTGATGGAGAAGCTGATTTATTAAGACGAGCCATGGGTAAAAAAATTCAAAAAGAAATGAAAGCTCAAAAACAAAGGTTTATCAACGGTTGTGTAAATAATAAATTGAAAAATAATGAAGCAGAAAATATATTTGAATTACTATCAAAATTTGCGGATTACGGATTTAATAAAAGCCATGCAGCAGCTTATGCTCTAATTGCTTTTCAAACTGCATTTTTAAAGACACATTTTCCTATTGAATTTTTTGCGGCTTCGATGTCACTTGATATTAATAATACAGATAAAATTTCAATATTTCAGCAAGAGTTGGTACGCATGAATATAAAACTTATTCCCCCAAGTATAAATCAATCAAACCCATACTTCTCAAGAGAAGGAGAAAAAATATCATACGCTCTGGGTGCTATTAAAAATGTAGGAATTGAGTCAATGAATGATTTAATTAAAGAAAGAAAATCTAATGGAATTTTTAGAAGTTTTAGTGAATTTATTCATAGGTGCAACACATCAGTAATAAATAAAAAAACATTGGAGGCGCTTGCTTGTGCAGGAGCCTTCGATGAATTTAGTGTGAATAGATCATCAGTTTTTAATCAAGCTCAAGATATTGTAAAATTTCATAAATCTCAAAATAATAAATCCTTATCTGATCAAGAAGATATGTTCGAAAATATAGAATTATCTCATTTTACATTAAACGAAGAAGAGGAGTGGGCTTATCCATTTAAATTGATGAAAGAATATGAAATGTTAGGTTTTTACCTTACAGGACATCCATTAGAAACCCATAAAAAAAATTATCCGTCTCTCATGCTTAAGGAGTATATTGATATAAAAGATAATGAATCTGCTTATAGTCAAAAAGATGTTTTGCTTGGCGGTACATTGCTTTCCAAAAAAGAGAAAAGGTCAGCAAGAGGAAATGCATATGCTTTTTTAAATTTTTCTGATCTATCTTCAATATATGAACTAATAGTATTTGAGAGTAATCTTAGAAAGTATAGAGATTTGTTAGTGGAGGGTGAGTCTTTTATTATCAGTGTTGATTTTTCATTTCAGAATGGGACTTTAAGGGGTGAACTAAAAAAAGTGTTTAGATTTGGTGATGTTGAAAATCTAAATCTTAAAAAGACAATCGTAAAAAATGAAGTAAAAACAAATACTTTAATTAAGATATATGCTGATGGCAATTTCACAAAAGCTGAACTTCTTAAATTAAAATGGATAAAGGGAATGCAAAAAATAGAAATTATATATGATAATCAGATACTTAAAATTCCTGGAACTTTCGAAATTAGCGCGGATATGATTAAAGAGATCAAAACTCTTAAAGGTGTAAAAAAAATAGATCTTAGCCGATAAAAGTATTGAATATTACCGATCCTTCGTGTAATTAAACGCTTAACTTAATCACACAACGATAGCTTTTTGCTGTCCGGTCCTTTTATTAGGTCAAATTGTTGTGGATGTATAACCGGAGAATTACATGAGTATACCTAATATTGATTTAAAAGAACTTGTCAACGCTGGTGTTCACTTTGGGCATAAGTCTCAAAGATGGAATCCTAAAATGCAAAAATATATTCACAGTACAAGAGAAAATGTACACATAATCAATTTAAATCACACAGTTCAAATGATGCAAGAGGCATTAAATGTAATTGACAGTGTTACATCGCGTGGTGGGAAAATTTTGTTTGTTGCAACAAAAAAGCAGGCATCAGCAAAGATTGCTGAGTTAGCTATAGAAACAGGTCAGTACTATGTAAATCACAGGTGGCTTGGCGGCATGTTAACTAATTGGTCTACAATTACGAAATCAATCAAGAAAATGAAAGAGCTTGAAGTCCTTAAATCAAATCCAAATAATGAATTTACAAAAAAGGAAATATTAAAACTTACAAATAAACATGATAAACTTGTTAAATCTTTGAGTGGAATAAGTGAGATGAAGAAATCTCCAGACTTGCTTTTTATAATTGATACAAAATTGGAACATATAGCTGTTTCTGAAGCTAATCATTTAAATATACCAATAATTGGAATTGTTGATACCAATTCAGATCCAGACGATATAAGCTACCCGATACCTGGCAATGATGACTCAAGAAGGTCTATAAATTTATATTGTTCCCTTATAAGAGAAACAATTAACTCTAAAGATAATGAAATCAATTTTACAGAAGATAAGTCTAAACTGAAATCAGATTCTAACCAAGATGAGCAGTTTGACTCTGTATCTTCTGATCATAATGATGCTAAGAAGTAAACGAAAATATAAATTACATTAAAGTTAATAATTATGACAGTAAGCGCTAAAGAAGTTCAAGAGTTGAGAAAAATATCTGGTGCAGGTATGATGGAATGTAAATCGGCTCTTTCAGATGCTAATGGCAATCTAGATCAAGCGTTTAAGTTACTTCGTGAAAAGGGAATTGCAAAAGCTGAAAAAAAATCACTAAGGGATGCTAATGAGGGTCTTGTAGCAATAAAGAAAGAAGGTAATTCAGCAGTCATGATTAAAATTAACTCTGAAACTGATTTTGTTTCGCGAAATGCAGAATTTCATGAACTTGTTAATTCTATCTTAGAAATAGTCATGAAAAACAAAAATGATACAGATAAATCAATTGAGGAGACAAAAACACTTATAAGTGATGCTGTGGGTAAAATAGGAGAAAATATAGTACTTAAAAGCTTAAAATTTTTAGAGGGTAATATTTATAGTTATATACACAACAGTGTAACTGAAGGGATGGGAAAAATTGGTGTTTTGATAAACTTTAATTTGGACTCTAGTGAAATCGAAAATGTTGGAAAGAATATTTGTATGCATATTGCGGCATCTTCTCCAAAATCATTAACTGTAGATGACCTTGATAAGTCCATCATTGAAAATGAAAAAGAAATAATTTCAAAGCAATTGAAAGAAACTGGTAAGCCTGAAAATATACTTGAAAAAATGATGGAAGGTAAACTAAATAAATTTTATGAAGAAAATACATTGATGGGGCAAAAATTTGTCATGGACCCCTCAATTTCAATTGAACAATATTTAAAACAAGCCTCTAAAGAAATTAATAGCCAAATCAATATTCAAGAATTCCTAAGATTTGAAATAGGCTCATAAAAATGAATAAAAATAAAGAAAAACGGATATTAATTAAATTATCCGGTGAATCTCTAATGGGTGATGGGAATTATGGGATAACACTTAAGACTGTAGATAAGATAGCTAAAGACCTCTTCTCTTTGAAAAAATTGAATGTTCAATTATGCATCGTTATAGGGGGCGGAAATATATTCAGAGGATTGGCAGCTTCTGCTAAAGGCATGGACAGAGCTAATGCAGATTATATGGGTATGCTAGCAACTGTCATGAACAGTTTAGCAATGCAAAATGCATTAGAAAAATTAAAATTAGATACAAGAGTTATGTCAGCTTTTCCTATACAATCAATATGTGAGACATATATAAGAAGGAGAGCCATAAGGCACATGGAAAAAGGAAGAATAGTCATTTGTGCTGCTGGAACGGGAAATCCATATTTTTCAACAGATACCGCAGCTTCGCTCAGAGCTGCAGAGCTAAAATGTTCATATATATATAAGGCAACCCAAGTAGATGGAATATACAGTAAAGACCCCAAGAAAAGTAAGAGCGCAAAAAAATATAAAAATATATCATACAATAAATATTTATCTGATAATTTAGAAGTCATGGACAGTTCCGCAATAAGTGTTGCTAGGGAAAATAATATTCCTATAAGAATATTTTCAGTTTTAGAGAAAAACTGCTTTAAAAATGCATTTAATAAAAAAATTAATTATTCAGAAATAAGTAATGTTTGATCAAATTAAACTAGACATTGAAAAAAGAATGGATTCTTCGATATTGTCCTCAAAATCTGAAATGAGTGGAATAAGAGCTGGGCGAGCATCACCCAACATGCTTGAGTCTGTAAAGATTGAAGCATATGGACAAAAAATGAATATCAATCAAGTGGCAAATATTACAACACCTGATGCAAGGACAATAAATGTAGATATTTGGGATCAAGCAAATGTAAGTATTGTTGATAAAGCGCTTAGAGAATCTGATCTAGGAATTAATCCAATGATAGAAGGAAACTTAATAAGATTACCATTACCTCAACTAACTGAGGAAAGAAGAAGCGAGTTTCTTAAAATGGCAAGTAAAATTTCAGAAAATACAAAAATTGCGATCAGAAACATAAGAAGAGATGGTATTGAAAAAATAAAGAAATTGGAGAAAGATAAAGAGATTGGCCAAGATGACTCAAAAAAATTTCAAGAGAAAATTGATTTAATTACAACTTCTAAGATTAATATAATTGACGAAATCCAAAAATCTAAAGAACAAGACTTAAAGAATATTTAAGCAGCTTTAATGTGAAAGCATCTAATTCCCGAAAAAAAACAATTAACCACGTTGCCATTATTATGGATGGTAATGGAAGATGGTCTATTAAAAATAGCATTAGTAAAAAAAAGGGTCACGAATACGGTGTTCGTAATTGTATTAGTATATGTGAAAGTTTAGATAAATTAGATTTTATCATAAACGAAATTTCTTTTTATATATTTTCAACTGAGAATTGGAAAAGATCGCCTATAGAAGTAAAAAATCTATTTTCACTTATTGAAACTTTCTATTTAACTTTCAAAAATACAGCCAATAAGAAAAATATGGTTGTAAGGCACTATGGCTCAAGAGAGAAGCTTTCAAAAAAGTTATTAAATATTATTGATGATGTAGTTTTAAATACCAAATCCAATAATGGTACGCGACTTAACCTTATGTTTAATTATGGTGCAAGAAAGGAAATAGAAGATGCAATCAAAAAAATTCGAATATCTAAAAACAATACATACAATTTTAGAGACTACTTATATGTTTCTGACAGCAGTGACCCAGACCTCATAATTAGAACTGGTGGTGAGTTAAGATTAAGTAATTTTATGCTTTGGCAGAGTGCCTATTCAGAATTATATTTTACTAAAACACTTTGGCCTGATTTTAAAATTCGCTCATTAAATAGAGTACTTCATGGTTACAGCAAAAGAAACAGGAAGCTTGGAAGGTAAAATGAATAATATTTTTAACATGGAACTTATTTATAGGATTTTTTCAGTCTTAATATTTGTACCATTGATGCTTTTACCTATTGTATACAGTGATTATGCCTTAGTGATTGTATATCTTATTTTTAATTCAATTATTTTATATGAATTAATTTCAATCAAATCAATTCAACGAAATCTTGTAATTATCAATATATCAATAGCCATATCTACAATAACTTTTTTTATGTTTATATTATTAAATATTACAGAATCTCTAACCTATATTGTAATTATTGAAATTATTATCACAATTTGGCTTTTCGATACTTTTTCTTATTTGGGAGGAAAAATAT
>JACWEC010000012.1 GCA_014653725.1 Pelagibacterales bacterium SAG-MED32
ATTAATGCACGGAATTGGAGTACGACCCTTTTCATAGTCATTGATAAAAGGCTGTATTACATTTTTTTTGAATATTTCTTCATAGTCTAAAACATAATGTGGAATAGTTATGTCGCTAGCAATCTTCTTAGCGTCTATAATGTCTGCACCAGAGCAACAAGATTTTGATTTAGAAATTTTCTTCTCATCATATAACCTTAATGTAACTCCAATGACATTTTCATTTTCTTTCTTCATTAAGGCTGCGGCAACAGAGAACCGCTTTATTTTGTATTTTTTATTCTCATCATCTAAAGTTTTCTTCCCATCAGACAAAACTAGCACGTTCTTACCTGCAGTACTCATAGCTTCAGCCATGCCAGTCATCAAGGACTCAATCCCTCCAATTTTAGGGAAAAAACATTGTGTTGTGATAATAATCACAGATAAAAATCTATTCTTTCCACTTTATCGAGCAACCGATGCTTGGTATTTGATCTTTTGGACCTATTCCTGTTTCAGCTATCTGTAACATTGCATCAAGAAGTTCTTTTTTTGCATTTGGTATTAATTGTTGCTGCGAAGCCTCAAGCCTACCTCGATATTGAAGTTCATTTTTATCATTGAAACCAAAAAAATCAGGGGTGCAGACCGCATCATACGTTCTTCCAGTATTTTGCGTTTCGTCATAAACGTAAGGAAAAGTGAATTTATTATTTTTTCGCAAAAAGTTTCATATTTTCAAATGAATCTTCTGCTCCATATTTAGGATCATTGACGTCATTAGACATAATAGCAATAATACCAATACCTTTATCTTTTATTAAATTGCAATCTTCAACTATTCTCCCAATTACTGATTTGACGTAAGGACAATGATTACAAATGAACATAACCAAGGTGCCATTGTTTCCTTTTATATCATCAAATTGGTAATTTTTGCCATCTGTGCCTAGTAAATTAAAGTCAGGTGCGTTCCAACCAAAATCACAAATAGGAGTTTCTAATGCAACCATAATTCTCTTCAGTTTTTGTCTATAAAAGATACTATATAATTAAACAACATTTTATTAAATAAAAACCTATGATTTACTCACTTGGCGATAAGCAATTAAATAAAGATAATTTGGATTTTTGGGTAGCACCCAATGCAGTGGTAATTGGGGACGTATCCCTTAAGAAAAATGCAAGCGTATGGTTTGGTAGTGTATTAAGAGGTGATAACGATCCAATTATTCTCGGAGAAAATTCTAATATACAAGACAATTCTGTTTGTCACACAGATGATGGCATGCCTCTTATTATCGGGAATAATGTCACTGTGGGTCATAAAGTTATTCTTCATAGTTGTACTGTAGGCGACAACTCACTAATTGGCATGGGGTCAACTGTTCTAAATAAAGCAAAAATTGGAAACAACTGTCTCGTGGGAGCGAATGCTTTAGTTACTGAAGGAAAAGAGTTCCCAGATAACTCACTAATTGTTGGTTCTCCTGCGAAAGTAAAACGAGAGTTGACAGATATGGAAAAAAAGATAATTGAATTAAGCGCTTTGCACTATGTTGAAAATATGAAACGATATAAAAAAGACTTGTTAGAGGGGAAATAATGTCAATGAATTTTGACTACATAATTGCTGGAGGTGGTTCGGCTGGATGTGTACTAGCTAATCGACTTTCAAAAAATCCAGACGTCAAAGTTCTTCTTCTAGAAGCTGGAGGAACTGATTGGCACCCATTTATTAAAATGCCTTCAGGTGTTTCTAAGATTATGGCTGGTGAAACATTTGATGCAAAACTCTATAACTATGCATATTATACAGAAGGGCAGCCACATTTAAATAATCGAAAGCTTTTCTTCCCTAGAGGAAAAGGAGTTGGCGGCTCAAGTAATATAAATGGCATGTTGTACATAAGAGGACATGCCCGTGATTATGATATCTGGAGACAGCTTGGAAATGCTGGCTGGTCTTATGAAGAAGTTTTACCTTATTTTAAGAAAAGTGAAAATAACGAAAACGGTTCTGACTTATATCATGGATCTAATGGAGAACTAAAAGTTTCTAACCCAAATTTGGATACCAATCCACTACACTATGCATTTATAGAGGCAGGTCAACAAGCAGGATATAAATACAATCCTGATTTTAATGGAGAAGATCAAGAGGGGGTTGGTCCCGTATCTCAAAATATTGATAATGGAAGAAGAGCAAGCACGGCATACTCATTTATTGAGCCTATAAAAAATAGAAAAAATCTCACAATTTATACCAACTCAGTTACTTCAAAACTTCTGTTCGAGAAAAACAAATGCATTGGAGTTGAATTTTTAAGAAAAAACAAATTAGAGAAAGTATTTGCTGACAGGGAAGTTATTGTATGTGGTGGAGCAATAAATTCTCCACAGATACTTCTTTTATCTGGGATCGGGAAAGCTGATTATTTAAAAAAATGGGACTTAGATGTTGTTAGCAACCTCCCTGGAGTCGGAGAAAATTTGCAAGATCATTTAGATATTCTTACGCATAACGAATGTACCCAGCCTGTTACAGATGCCAAATATGTAATGGGCCCATTTGGTTTCCTAAAGCAAGCATGGATTCTAGGTATGTGGGGAACCCTACGAAAGGGGCCCGGCGGCATGATTCCACTAAATGTCCTCACTTTCTTGAAGACCGATCCGTCTCTGGATGTGCCCGATATCCAAATGCATTTTTTAAGTGTCTTGCTACAAGATCATGGAGCAAAGCTTCCTGAATCGCATTGTTTTAGTAATCATATTTGTCAACTACGTCCAGAAAGCAGAGGATATATTGCTCTTAAGTCTCTTGACCCTCGTGTTGCGCCTGTAATTCAGCCAAACTACTTTGCTGAACAAAAGGATAGGGATGTGATGATAGAAGGTGTAAAAATGTCTCGAGATATTATAAGCCAAAAAGCATTTGACGAATATCGTGGCAAAGAAATATCACCTGGTATTGAAGTTCAGTCAGATGAACAAATAGAAAATTTCATTCGAGAAAAAGCAGAAACAATTTATCACCCTGTTGGAACATGTAAAATGGGAAGTGATGAAAATGCTGTTGTCGACGATAAATTGAGAGTTCGGGGTGTAGAAAACCTTCGCGTGGTTGACGCTTCTATAATGCCTAATTTAGTTGGTGGAAACACAAATGCACCAACAATTATGATTGCTGAAAAAATAGCAGATCATATTTTAGGCAATGATTTTTTACCTGCATTAGATCTTTCCCAGTCTTATAAACAGTCAGCATAGTTTTGAGAAAATTATTATTTTCGTTGCTAGGAATTGTAGTCATTTTTGTCATATTCTTAATTATACAAAATTATAGAAATACAATTAATTTTGACTCTAAAAAATTTTTAGAGATTGAAAAAAATTATAGCTATCAAATAAAACGAGATACATACGGCGTTCCCCATGTTCATGGTATGAGGGATAAAGATGCAGCATTCGGGTTTGCTTATGCACAAGCAGAAGATGATTTAGAGCATGTAGAGATGATGATTAAAATGTCTCGTGGGGAGCTCTCAAATTTAAATTTTAATTCAAAAACATTCTCAGCCCTTTATTCACTTGTTACCGGCAATGGTGATATTATGGAAAACCTAGATGCTATTGAAGGAGTAGAATTAGATTTTTTATTTAAGTTTTTTAATGTTCATGAAACTGTTAATAAAAAAATTTCTGAAATTCCAGAGGAGACAATTAACTATATTAAAGGTTATGCCGATGGACTTAACTATTATGCTGCAAAAAATCCCAACTTAGTTGATCAATCTTTATATCCGGCTACTGTAAGTGATTTAGTTGCTGGAATGACGTTTCGAATGCCATTATTTTATGGCATAGACCATTCAATCGCTGAAATCATTAATTTAATGGATAGTAAAGAAGAAGTTACAATGAATATGAACGCACTGTCTGATAATCCAATAGTTGCAAGCATAAATACTTACTTTAAACCATCAGGCTCAAATGCATTTGCTGTTTCCAAAAGCAGATCACAAGACAATGAGACAATGCTTGTCATTAATTCACACCAGCCATTAACGGGTCCAGTTGCTTGGTATGAAATTCATATAAAAAGTGGGGAAGGCTTAAATATCATGGGTGGAACTTTCCCTGGGTCACCATTTGTACATGTAGGTTTTAATGAACATCTTGGGTGGGGGGCCACTGTGAATCAGCCAGATTTATCTGATATTTATGAATTAAAACTTAATCCAGATAACAAAAATCAGTATGAACTAGATGGTAACTGGATAAACTTTATCGAAACGGATCAAACTTTTAAAGTTAAATTGTTTGGGCCTTTCAGTATTACATATCCGATTAAAATGTACCATTCGAAACATGGACCAGTTTTGAAAGACAATAACAAAGCCTTTGCACTTCGTTTTGTTGGAATGAATGATGTCAACCACTCAACGGCATGGCTTAAAATGAATAAATCAAAAAATATTGATGAATGGCTTGATGCCTTAAGAATGGAACAGCTAGCTAGTTTAAATTTAGTTTACGCTGATAAGGATGATAATATCTTTTTTGTTCATAATGCCAAGTCGCCGGTAAGAGATCCAAACTATAATTGGAAGCAAGTGGTTCCTGGAAATAAAATTGAATTAATCTGGACAGATTTTCATCCTTTTGAAAGCGTGCCTCAGATCTTGAACCCAAGCTCCGGATATATCTTTAGTACCAATCAAAATCCTTTTTTTGTCACAGCTAAGGAAGATAACTTATCTTTATCTAACTTCAATCCAACCATGGGCTTTCAAACACGAACAACAAATAGAGCGTATAGAGCATATGAACTTCTTGATGCCGACAAATCAATATCATTCAGTGAACTTGATAAATATAAACATGACAATAAGTTCTCCTATAACTCAAGACAATACAAATTCATGGAAGAAATTTTCAACCATGAATTCTCAGAAAATAAATTAAAAAATGCTCAAGAATTTTTAAGAGATTGGGATTTAGGCACTGACACAAATAATTTACATGCTGCTTTTGGGGTTTGCATTTTGTCTCCTGAATGGTTAGCAGAAATAACAAGAAAGCCGCGTCCTGATCCAGTCGAAATCTTTATAAATTGCGTTGATGAATTTGAAAAAAACTTTGGGGCATTAAGTGTAAAATGGAGTGATGTTAATTTCCTAGAAAGAGGGTCAAACTTAGTACACATTCAGGGAGGGCCGGACGTTTTACGGGCAATTTATGCTCCTCGAAGCGATGATGGTATACTCAAAGCTGTTGCCGGAGATGGCCTTTATATCTATGTAAAATGGGATGAAAATAAAAAACAGGTATCAAAAAGCATTCATCAATTTGGAAGTGCTACTATGAACATGGGTTCCCCGCACTATGATGATCAAATTAATTTATTTGCAAGCGAGAAGCTCAAAGATACGTTCTTTAATTGAGATTGTAAAAAAAAAATAATTATATAAAATTTTCTCATGTTATTACACGAGCATTTAGAAAATGGAGCTGATAAAAATCCTAATTTCCCCTTCTCCGAATTTGAAGGAAATTCACTTTCTTATCAGGAAGCGAATTTATTAAGCAATCAATTAGCTAATAAATTAGTTTCTGAGGGTTTGGAGGTTGGAGATAGATTTGCATTTCTTGCAAAAAATTGTACTGAAATGGCAATTATGTACTATGCAGCATCAAAAGTTGGTGTTGTTCCTGTTCCATTAAATTATCGTTTAGCAGATCAAGAATGGGCATACATAATAAATGACTCTGAAGCAAAACTTATAATAGTCAAAGGAAATGAGTATTCGGATAGAATAAATCAGATTTCAGCAGAGTTAAAAAATATAAAAAAATATATTTCTGTATCAGTTGATAACAGTATTGAAAAATTCCATAATTTTTATGATTGGCTTTCAGATAGTTCGAATGAAAAACCAACGTTAAAAATCCATGAAAATGATGACGTATATCAAATGTATACGAGTGGTACTACGGGTCATCCAAAAGGTGCTGTTCTTTTACAGAGAAATGTTGCAGCTAATATTAGACAGTATTTAAATAGTTTAACTTTACCTAGGCCATCAAGAACTCTTTTAGTGGCACCGATGTATCATGCTGCCGCAATGATCAATATGTGTGGGTGCATTGCAATAGGTGGAACAATTGTTATTCAAGAGGATTTTATTCCACAAGATGTAGTAAATTGTCTAGCAAATGAAAAAATCACACATACAGTACTTGTCCCTGCGATGATCCAAGCTTGCTTAGTATCAGTGCCAAATGTTTCAAGCAAAGAATATAATGATTTAGATCAGATACATTATGGCGCCTCGCCAATCGCTCCAGAAACACTCAAAAAGGCAATGGATGTTTTTAAGTGTAAATTTGGACAAGGTTTTGGAATGACAGAGACAGTAGCTGTAATCTGCTTAATGACACCTGAAGAACACATCCGTGCTATCGAAGAAAAACCTGATCTTTTAAAATCTTGTGGAAGACCAGCTATAGATACTCAAGTTGAAATTAGAGATGAAAATGAAAATCCACTGCCTGTTGGAGAGATAGGGCAGATTTGTGCAAAAGGTCCTCAGATTATGAAAGGGTATTGGAATAAAAAAGAAGAAACAGAAAAGGCATTAATGGGAGGATGGATGCACACAGGCGATGCTGGACGAATGGATGAAGAGGGATTTGTTTATATCCAAGATAGAATAAAAGACATGATAGTATCGGGTGGTGAGAATATTTATTCAACAGAAGTAGAAGCAGCCTTGTTTGCTCATCCAGATATAATTGATGCTGCGGTTATTGGTGTACCTAATGAAAAATATGGTGAAGTTGTTAAAGCTTGTATTGTAAAAAAAGAAGGTTCCAATTTAACCGAGGAAGATGTAATCAATTTTTGTAAAGACAGAATTGCAAGCTATAAAAAACCTCAGTCAATTGATTTTATCGATGAAGTTCCTAGAAATGCAAGTGGTAAAGTGCTTAAAAAAGTATTACGTGAACCGTATTGGAAAGATCAGGATCGACAAGTAAGTTAAGCAGTAGCAGTGCCCCCGACAGTTAAGTTTTCAATTAACATAGTTGGCTGACCAACACCTACAGGAACGCTCTGGCCATCTTTACCGCAAGTTCCTATACCACTATCCATTTTTGAATCGTTTCCGACCATCTTTACTCTTTTAAGCACGTCTGGTCCATTTCCTATCAACGTAGCTCCCTTGACAGGACTTGTAACAACCCCATTTTCAATTTTATAAGCTTCTGTGCAAGTGAATACAAACTTTCCACTGGTAATATCTACTTGACCACCACCAAAATCTACTGCATACAATCCATTTTTTACTGACTTTAGAATTTCTTTTGGATCTCTGTTTCCAGACAACATGTGAGTATTGGTCATTCTCGGCATTGGTAAATGTGCGTAACTTTCTCTTCGTCCATTTCCTGTTGGACTAACTCCCATCAATCTTGAATTGAGTCGGTCTTGCATATACCCCGTCAAAATTCCATTCTCAATTAAAGTAGTGCAACTCGTGGGTGTTCCCTCATCATCTACACTTAGAGATCCTCTTCTTGAGTCAATAGTGCCATCATCGACTACCGTTACTGCTTCATCAGCAATTTTCTCTCCAAGTAAATTGGAGAATGCAGATGTTTTTTTTCTATTAAAATCTCCTTCAAGTCCATGTCCAATCGCTTCATGAAGAAGTACTCCCGGATATCCTGGACCAAGTACCACATCCATTTCACCTGCAGGTGTATCTACCGAAGTTAAATTTATCTCTGCTTGATTAATTGCATCATCTACTTGTTGCTTCCAATGACTCGGATCTAGAAAAGATGAATAATCGACTCTGCCACCTGAACCCCTGCTTCCATTTTCCTGTCTACCATCTTTTTCTAATACAATTGAAATATACAATCTGACTAATGGCCTTAGATCTTCTATAACAATTCCTCCTGGTCTGTAGATACGAACTGCTTGCCACTCACCATTTAAAGATGCGGAGACTTGTTTAACCTGGGTATTTTTTGACCGTGCATATTCATCGATATCTTTTAATACATTAACTTTTTCAGAAAATTCTGTTTCATTAATAGGGTTCGTTTCTTTGTATAGTTTTCTATTAGTCTGGGAGAACGCAGCATTAAAATTTGTGTTATTGTCTTTCGTAACAAAATTTACTGTATCAGATGCTTTTTTAAGAGACTTTTCATCTATGTCAGATGAATGAGCATAGCCAGAACTTTCACCTGCAACAGCTCTTAAACCAAAACCCTTCGATTTATCAAAAGAGGCACTTTTTAATCTTTGGTCATCGTAGACAAAGCTCTCACTCTCACAAAATTCCATGAATAGTTCACCATCATCGGCCTTGTGAAGGGCGTTTGAAACTATTTTATCAACACTGCTATTGTCCAGATTGCTTCTAGAGAAGAATAGGCTATCAGTTGATTGATTCTTTATGTTTTTGCTCATATTCAAATGATCAGTGAAATTACTCTAATTTTTAAAATTTATACTAAAAAAACCCTAAAAACTAATAAAAATTGCGTCAAACTGTCGCAAAATTACTCATAGTTTCTAAGAATTTAAACAGTATATATTAGAAGATAATGTTAACACCCATATTTTCAATATTTAGACAAATAATGAGCATGTTATTAAAAGTTTCTATTTTAGTTTTTTTGCCTTTTGCAGCATTTGCTAAAGAGGGTAAATCAGAAAACTGGCAACTTAGCTTTCAGGAGCCAGCAACTGATTTGATGTCAGATATTATTTCTTTCCATAGTTACATCCTCATGCCAATTATAACTGGTATTTCTTTGCTTGTCTTAGGCTTGCTTCTTTACATAATGTTTAGGTTTAACAGTAAGAGAAATGTAGTTGCATCTACGACAACTCATAATACAACCATTGAAATATTATGGACTGTAATCCCAGTAATACTTTTAATTATAATAGCCATTCCATCATTTAGACTGCTGTATGTTTCAGAAACAATTCCAAAAGCTGACTTGACCATCAAGGCAATAGGTAATCAATGGTATTGGACCTACGAATATCCAGATTACGAAGACATCGCTTTCGACGCAAATATGCTTTTAGAAAACGAGTTATCAGACCCTAAGTTGAGACTCTTAGAGACAGATACCCAGATTGTTGTGCCAGTAAATAAGGTAGTCAAACTTCAAATCACATCGGCAGATGTCCTTCATGCATGGACCATACCCGCATTTGGAGTAAAAATGGATGCTGTACCCGGTAGACTAAATGAAACATGGTTTAAGGCTAACAAAGAAGGTATTTATTACGGTCAATGTTCAGAGTTGTGTGGGGCTAAGCACGCATTCATGCCTATTAATGTTAAGGTTGTATCAGAAAGTGAATTTGACGATTGGCTAGACTTCGCAAAAGAAGAATATGCATCGTCTGGAATAGACTATTTAAGTGAAACGTTTGAAATTGCAAAGAACTAGGTAATTTTTTTTATTAAAAGGAGTAAATAAAAATGGCGGACATAACAGCAGATCAAGTAGGGAGTCATGACCATCATCCAACTGGATGGAGAAGGTATCTATATTCTACAAATCATAAAGATATAGGAACCTTATACTTAATTTTTGCAATTATTGCGGGCTTAGTCGGAACTGGTATGTCAGTTTTAATGCGAATGGAGCTAATGTATCCTGGTGATGGAATATTAGGCGGTGATCATAATCTTTATAACGTTCTGGTTACCAGTCATGGTTTGTTAATGATATTTTTTATGGTAATGCCAGCTATGATTGGAGGATTTGGCAACTGGATAGTTCCTCTAATGATCGGTGCCCCAGATATGGCTTTTCCTAGAATGAATAACATTTCATTTTGGTTGTTGCCAGCATCCCTAATTCTACTAATTGCTTCACTTTTTGTTGATGGTACATCCGGCGGCCCAGGTGTTGGAGGTGGTTGGACAATTTACCCTCCGCTTTCTGCAAATTTAGGCTCGCCAGGTCCTGCTGTTGACTTAGCAATTTTTTCTCTTCACTTAGCTGGTGCTTCCTCAATACTTGGTGCGATAAATTTTATAACGACAATCTTTAATATGAGAGCGCCAGGCATGACTTTACACAAGATGCCCCTCTTTGTTTGGTCCATTCTTGTCACAGCTGTTTTATTACTATTATCTCTTCCTGTATTGGCTGGAGCTATAACAATGCTTCTAACTGATAGAAATTTTGGCACGGCATTTTTCAGCGCTGCTGAGGGTGGAGATCCAGTTTTATTCCAGCACTTATTTTGGTTTTTTGGACATCCTGAAGTCTACATTCTTATTTTACCTGGCTTTGGGATCGTGAGTCATGTTGTAGCAACATTTTCTAAGAAACCTGTGTTTGGTTATCTTGGTATGGCTTATGCGATGGTTTCAATTGGTTTCCTAGGTTTTATTGTTTGGGCTCACCATATGTATACTGTTGGCATGGATGCAGATGTTAAGGCTTACTATATTTTTGCAACTATGGTGATTGCAGTACCTACTGGCATCAAAGTATTTTCATGGATTGCGACAATGTGGGGTGGTTCAGTAGAGCTTAAGACTCCTATGTTATGGGCCATAGGATTTATTTTCCTATTTACTGTTGGCGGAGTTACCGGAGTTGTTCTGGCTAATGCAGGCATAGATCACTCTTTACATGACACGTACTATGTTGTTGCTCATTTCCATTACGTACTGTCAATGGGCGCAGTGTTTGCAATCTTCAGTGGTTTTTACTACTGGTTTGGTAAAATGTTTGGAAGTGATT
Source organism: Pelagibacterales bacterium SAG-MED32 (assembly GCA_014653725.1). Lineage (GTDB taxonomy): Bacteria > Pseudomonadota > Alphaproteobacteria > Pelagibacterales > AG-422-B15 > CACNXQ01. The sequence goes on from JACWEC010000012.1 coordinate 10,789, forward strand.
ATTCTGAACTATTGGGCAAATTACACTTTTGGTTAACATTTGTAGGGGTTAATTTAATCTTCTTCCCTCAGCATTTCTTGGGTCTTGCAGGCATGCCTAGGAGGTATGTAGATTATCCTGATGCTTACGCTGGTTGGAACTATATATCTTCAATTGGCTCATTTGTTACTTTGATTGGATTAGCTGTATTCTTCATAATGCTTGTTCATGCTTTTGTGAGACAGAAACAAACAGCTGACAATCCTTGGGGTGAAGGAGCAACTACTTTAGAATGGACGTTATCATCTCCACCACCTTTCCATCAATTTGAGGAGCTACCAGAAGTAAAGTAGTTAGGTCGCATGGTAAATATATCTTCAGTTTCTGATAAACAAGAAATTGGGATTAACTCATTCTTTTCAAGGGTTGGTTTTTATATCTCCTTATTAAAACCAAGAGTAATGTCTCTCTCTATCTTTACTAGCTTTGTAGGCATGATTATTGCTCCAGGATTTATAACAATCTATGAAGGAGCTTTAATAATTCTAGCTATCTCGATTGGATCAGGTGCATCTGGTGCATTAAACATGTGGTATGAAAGAAAGACAGACCTGTTAATGGAGAGAACTAAGAATAGAGTGTTACCTATGGGGCTTATCAGTGCGAATGGAGCTCTTATTTATGGAATTACTTTGTCAGTATTTTCAATTTATCTTTTATACTATGTTGCAAACTTATTGTCTGCTTCAATTCTTCTTCTAACAATACTTTATTACATTTTTGTCTATACAATATGGCTAAAGAAAAGAACTCCACAAAATATTGTTATCGGTGGAGCCGCTGGAGCGTTCCCCCCAATTATTGGATGGACAGCTGTTACTGGTAGTGTATCTCCTGAAATCAGCCTGCTTTTTATTTTAATTTTTTTATGGACCCCGCCACATTTTTGGGCACTTGCACTCTATAAATCTGATGACTACAAAAGGGCAGGTATTCCAATGATGCCACTGGTAGTGGGAAATAAGAAAACAGTTAGTTTAATTATTGCTTATTCATTAACACTTTTACCTGTAACACTTCTAATGAGTTACTACTATTCATTATTCTTTGGAACTTTGTCATCTATTATGGGTATCTGCTTTATATATTTAGCATTAGATCTTAGAAAATATGTGGATCACACCAAGTTATTAGAAAAAAAAGCACAAACTTTATTTTTCTTTTCCATTATTTATCTCTTTAATATTTTCGCAATCCTCCTTATTGATAATTTGTTATGGAACATATTATGATTAATAAAAAAATAAAAAGAAGAAATATAATTACAGCATTAATACTTGTTTTTTTTGTCGCCTCATTCTTCACATACACAATTTACAGGTTAAGTCTCGTATAAATGAATTTTTTTAATTTAAAATATAGTTCAAATACTTCTCTAGCAGTAGGCCTGCTTGGTATTGTTATATCGATGGTAATATTAGCCTATGCATCTGTGCCACTATATAATTACTTTTGTAAAGTTACAGGTTTTGGAGGTACCCCAAAAATTTACTCTCAAGAAAGTGTTTATATAACTGACTCTCTAATAGATGTAAGACTTGACTCAAACGTTGGATCAACTCTGAACTGGGACTTTTTCCCTGAGCAAAGAACACATCAAATTCAAATTGGTGAAAATAAATTAATCAACTACGTTATAATCAATAATACAGATCAAGCACTGAATGGAACTGCGGTATATAATGTTTCCCCAGCTGAGGCAGCAAAATACTTTAACAAAATAGAATGTTTCTGTTTTCAAAATACTGAATTAAAAGCTAATGAGAAAAAGATTATGCCAGTATCTTTTTATATCGATCCTGAAATTAAAAATGATCAATACGTAGCAGATCTATCCGAAGTTACTTTGTCCTATACCTTTTACGAAAACAGTGATACATAATTCCTATGAGTTCACGTAATCCAAATTCTCATGAGTATCATTTAGTAGAGCCAAGTCCTTGGCCACTTTTAGCCTCAATTGGTGCGCTCATCTTGTGTATTGGGGCTGTAATTTATTTTAGAACTGATGACTTATGGTTAATGCTTATTGGATTAGCTATTGTAATTTATGTTACATACATGTGGTTTAGAGACATTATTATTGAAGGAGAACACCAGGGCCATCATACGCCTGTAGTTCAGATTGGTCTGAGGTACGGCATGACCTTGTTTATCGCTTCAGAAGTTATGTTCTTTGTTGCCTGGTTTTGGGCTTATTTCAATGCAAGTTTATTCCCTACTGAACAAATAGGATCTGTTTGGCCTCCGGCAGAAATACATTTAATGGATCCTTGGCATATACCATTGATAAATACTCTTATACTTTTGCTATCAGGTACAACCGTTACATGGGCGCACCACGCGCTAACAGAGGGAAATAGAAAAGAGTTGATCCAAGGTCTCTGGTGTACAGTAGGACTTGGCATTATTTTTACGGGCTTCCAGGTTTATGAGTATATGCATGCTGACTTCGCTTTTTCAGGACATATTTATGGAGCAACTTTCTATATGGCAACTGGCTTCCATGGTTTTCATGTATTAATGGGAACAGTGATGCTCATTGTTTGCTTAGGAAGATCAATTGCAGGACATTTTAAGGCTGATCATCACTTTGGTTTTGAAGCAGCTGCATGGTACTGGCACTTTGTAGATGTTGTGTGGCTATTTTTATTCGCTGCAATTTATGTCTGGGGATATTATTAAACTTAATCTATCTATTGATTAAAAATTTCTCTTTCCATTTTATTTTTCTAGTAACAATTTGTTTTCTTTTATTGCTTGGCTATTGGCAAACCCAAAGATTAGAGTGGAAGATGAATATAATTAATTCAGTTGAAAATAATTATACGCTCAAACTGGACAAATTTCCTTTTGAAGGTGGCATAGATAAAGAATTTGAATTTATGCAAGTAGAGTTAAAAGGTTCTTTTATAAAAGAAAAACTTATGTATTTTTTTAAATCAAATTTAAGTGGGATGTCTGGCTTTGAAATTGTATTGCCTTTAAAAACCGAAAATAAAAAATATGTTTATGTGATCTTGGGATGGATACCTTATGATTTTAAAGAAAGTTTTAATCTCGATTTTATAGACTCAAACAAGGAGTTAATTGTCAATGGAGCCCTAATATATTCTAAAGAGAGAAAACCTTTAATACCTGAGAATGAATACTCGGCAAGTATATGGTACCTCCTAAATACTGATGAAATGGATAATTTTCATAAAATTGAATCAAGTCCATATATTCTTAAAATTATTGATCAAAATAAATTTGAGAATCTTTTAATTGAATTTGAGCCATCAAACATAACAAACAATCATTTGCAATATGCAGTTACATGGTTCCTGCTATCAATTGTTATATTGATCATGTATATCTATTATATAAGACAAGGAATTACTAAAAATGAAGTATAGAAGTACAAGAGGAACTAACGAGGAGACTTTCAAGAAAGTTCTTTTTGCTGGATTAGCTGAGGACGGGGGGCTTTATGTGCCAATGAATTGGCCTCAAATAGATGTCCATAAGGTAGATAAGAATATTAGCTACAAAGATCTTACAAAATTAATTCTTTATCCATATGTTAAGGATTTTATTTCTATAATGGATCTGGAAAATATTATTAATACTTCCTATTCAAAACAGTTCTCATCGGAAAATCTTGTATCATTTAAAGAATTGAGTGATAACGAGATTATAGTTGAATTATTTAATGGTCCTACACTTGCATTTAAAGATTTTGCAATGCAATTACTTATTCCTTTATTTGATCATTTTTTAGAAAAAGAAAAGAAGAAAATAAATTTGATTGTTGCTACTTCAGGTGATACTGGATCTGCAGCAATTAATGCTGTAAAGCAAAGTAAGAACATAAGTATATTTTGTTTGTATCCTAGTAAGAGAATCTCAGATTTTCAAAGACGTCAAATGTCAACAGTTACAGAAAGCAATATCTTTTTGTGTGAAATTGACGGAACATTTGATGACTGTCAAAAAATAGTAAAAGATATTCTCAAAGATACTGAGTTCAGTTCCCAAAATAATATATCTGCAGTCAATTCGATTAATTGGGCACGAATATTAATTCAATGCGTATACTATTATTATACATATATAAATTATTTTGATGCATCCAGACCAACAGTTAATTTCTCGGTTCCAACAGGTAACTTTGGTGATATTTACGCAGGATATGTATCCTACAAGATGGGCCTACCAATAAACAAGTTAATCATTGCTACAAATGAAAATGATATCTTACACAGATTTATAAATACAGGAATCTACCAGACAGAAAGTGTAAAAAAAACAACAAGCCCAAGTATGGATATACAAATAGCAAGTAATTTTGAAAGACTTTTGTTTGATATCATGAGTCAGTCAAATAAAAAAACAGCATCAGCAATGCATTTATTTGAAGAAAAGGGAAAATTAACAGTAGAGCGACAGGACTTAAATATTATTTCAAATATCTTTGCATCTGCAAGCACACATCAAGAAGATGTTAACAAAATAATATCAAATGTTCATGAAATTCATTCATACCTCATTGATCCTCATACAGCGACAGGCATAAATGCCTCAAGAAAGACAAATGATAGTGATCGCATGAATTTCACATTATCAACTGCTCATCCTGTAAAGTTTTCAGAGACAGTTGAAATGGCTGTTGGAAAAAACCTTGATTTATTAAGTAATTACAAGGATTTATTTAGTAAAGATGAAAAAATTCACTCTATTCAAAACAATACGGATGAAGTGAAAAAATTTATTTTAGAGAATAAAAATTAAATGTCCTTTTTAACTACATATTACCCAAAGAGAATTGAATTTGAGCTAAAAGGCAAAAATGTTTTTTTAAGACCTCCCGAGTATAAGGATTGGAAAGCTTGGACATCATTAAAAGAAAAAAATAAATTCTATCTCAAACCGTGGGAACCTCTTTGGTCGCCCTCAGAACTTGAAAGAAGTTCATTTGTAAAAAGAGTTAGATTTTTCGAGAAGCTAGCTTTAGACGACAGTGCTTACTCTTTTTTAATTTTTGAATGCAAAACTAAAAATTTAATAGGTGAAATAAATATCAATAATGTTCAAAGAAGCGTTGTGCAGTCATGTTCAATAGGATATTGGATTTGTGAAGAAAAAATGGGCCAAGGTCTAATGAGTGAAGCAATAAATTTAATTAAAAAGTTCATATTTGATGAATTAGATCTTCATCGGTTAGAGGCTGCATGTTTGCCAGTCAATAAGCGATCTCTTAGAACACTTAAAAATAATGGCTTTGCTATTGAAGGACTTGTAAGAAAGTATTTGAAGATAAATGGCAATTGGGAAGATCACCTCCTTTTATCTTGTATTAAAAATGAAAGTTTATAGTATGCGCCTATGGTAGATCTTATAGGAAACAAAATTCCAGATGTTAAGCTTGTAAAAATGGATAGTGAAAAAGGCCCACAACCTCTTTCTGTGTTAGACTTTTGTAAAGACAAGAAAGTAGTAATGTTTGGTGTTCCTGGCGCTTTCACACCGACTTGCTCTAGGAATCACTTGCCTGGATTCATAGATAAAGCTGATGAAATGAAAGCTAGAGGAATCGATGCAGTTATTTGCTTTGCTACAAATGATATATTCACATTGTCTGCTTGGGAAGAAATGTCAGGCTCCATTGGAAAGATTCTATTTTTATCAGACAGTAAGGCAAAATTTTCAAAATCTATTGGAACTGATTTTCCTGATAGCTTTGGCACATCAACAAAAACTCAAAGATGTTCGATATTAATCAATGATGGTATAGTAGAGAAATTTTTTGTTGAAGACGAAGATGGACAAGTAAGCGTTAGTAGTGCAGATAATATGCTCGAAAATATCTAATTTGATATTGCGGAAGTAGCTAATTTATCAGCTATTTCATTTCCAAAGTCACCAGAATGACCCTTAACCCATATCCAGTCGATATTATGTAGCTCAACAAGTTCATCAAGATCCATCCAAAGATCTTTGTTTTTGACATCTTTTTTGTTTGCAGTTTTCCAATCATTTGTTTTCCATTTTAAGATCCATTCTTGGATACCTTGCATTACGTATTTTGAATCTGTAAAAAGTTTTATTTTTGAATTCTGATCAACGTACCGAAGAGCTTGAATAACAGCTACTAATTCCATTCTATTATTGGTCGTGTCTTCATCAGATCCATTTAACTCAATTTTCTCAATACCTTTTTCAATATAAACCCCCCAACCACCTCGTCCGGGATTTCCAGAGCAAGCTCCATCTGTGTATATATGTAAAATATCAGAGTCCATATTCACTAGCTTTTCTTACTGACTGGTGAAATCTTAACTTAGAAATATACTCATTTGGATCTTTCTTTAAAATTAAGTCACTGTCTTCATGAGAATAAAAATCAAGAAGTCTTGTTAGCAAATATCTTAATGCGGATGCTCTTGCCAAGAGAGGCAGGGCTTCAACTTCTTCATTAGAAAATTTTCGTTCTTGGTTATAACTTCCTAATAGGTACTTAGCTTTAGTTGGATTAAATTCATTATTACTATCCTCAAAACACCAGGCATTGAGACAAATAGCAATCTCATATGCGTAAAAATCATTACACGAAAAATAAAAGTCAATAATACCTGTTAGATTATTTTCTTCAAAAAAAATATTATCAGGAAATAAGTCTGCATGAATTATACCTGATGGTAAGTCTTTACTTATTTCTCTTGATAAAAATAAGAATTCATCTTCTATGAATTTTAGTTTTTCATCATCAATATGCTTTTTATAAGTCTTTAACTTTTCAATAATAATACCAAGCTTATCGAAACCCAGCTCATTTTCTCTTTTTATATTTAGTTTTTCAGAGGCATTATGCATTTTGGCGATGGTTAGGCCTAGATTAGAACAATGAATAGGTTTTATTTTCTCTAAAGAACTGCCTGTAAGGAATGAAGTAATAACAGCATGCTTTTGTTTAATGGAATTTGAGAAATTACCCTGTTTATCCTTAATGACCTCAGGACATTTGATTTCGTGGGCATTGAGATGATTCATTAAATCAAAATAAAACGGAAGATTCTCTTGATTTGTTCTTTCCTCAAAAATAGTCAGGATAAATTTTTTATTATCTGCAGTAAGTAGGTAGTTTGAATTTGAGGTTCCACCTTTGATTCCACTAAACTCATTTATTTTGTCAATGTTATATTTGCTCAAAAAAAGATTGAGTTCATCAATTGATATTTGTGTATATACAGCCATTAACTATATTTATAGCTTAGAATAAGTTAATTAAGTAATGATTTATGTCTTGAGTTTATTTATCTGGCTTATTGATTGCTCAACTAATTTTTTTGAGCTTTGCTCATTAATATTTTCAATGATAATTTTTTCAGCAATATTGACCGAATTCGCTACTATCTCCTCATTTACTTTAGAAATCGCTACTTTTTCTGCTCTTGATATTTTATCGATTGCTTGCTGCTCAGCCCTTTTGATAAATTCTTCTGCTTTAGCTTTAGAGGTTTCCTCATGATTCTTTGCAATTTCTTTAGCCTGATTAATGATGTTGCTTGCTTCTTCATCTGCTGACTGAACTTTTCTTTCGTATTCAGCAACGAGAGAATTCGCTTCTTCCTTTAGTTTTCTTGCATTATCTAATTCAGATTTAATATTTTCAATTTCACCATCAAGAAGCTTTGCTATCATTGACGGCGCTTTTATGAAAAGTGCGACTGCTATAAAAATTAGAAACGCTACAAATACCCAAAACGAAGGATCAGAAAATAAATATGACATTAGTTATAAATTTCCATATCAATTAAGCTTTTTTGAGATTTCATCATCACTAGGAACACTCTCAACATACTTAGAAACGATAGATTTAATAGTGTCTATAGTAGCTTTTTTAATTTCTTGTTCAGACTGTTGTTTTTGTTGATGAATTTTTTTTTCAGACTCTGTAATCATTGCATTAATCTTGATTTCATTATCTTTTTTTAATTTATCTAAGTATTCATTCATAGTGGCTTTAGAACTTGAGACTATTTCATTTGACTCAAGAGATGCAGAATTCATTTTATCATCATAATTTTCTAAAATTTTACTTGCTTCAGAATTAAGATTTTCAGCATCGTTAATATCATTAGAAATTTTATCTTTTCTTTCTTCTATTGTTGTGCTGAGCCTTGGAATCACAAATTTCCATATGAACAAATACAAAGCTGTAAAAGTAATTATCAGCCAGAATAATTGTGATGGGAAAGTTGAAATATCCATTTGCGGAAGGCCAGCAGATTTCTGACCTTCAGCATAAGCTCCAGATAAGGGCAAAACAAAAATAAAAATTTTAAGAAAAAATTTCATTATGTTTTAACCAAAAAGAATTAGGAATGCTATTACGAGAGCAAATAGTGCAATTGCTTCAACTAGTGCAAATCCCAAAAGTACTTGTCCAAATGCCTGCGGTGCTGCTGATGGATTTCTAAATATACCTGAAACGTATGCTCCAAATACTGTTCCTATACCAGCTCCAGATCCTGCAACACCAATTGTTGCTAATCCTGCTCCTATAAGTTTTGCTGCTTCTACTTCCATTTTTTTGTTGTCCTTTCTTTGTTTATTAAAATTTAATGATCCGGATGAAGGGCATCATTTAAATAGATACAAGTTAAAATAGTAAATATGTATGCTTGAAGAGCTGCAATTAATGTTTCAAGCGCATATAAAACTACAAGAAAGATTAATGGAGCAAAGCCAAGAAAACCAAGCATCACGATAAATCCTGCAAAGATTTTTAATATACTGTGACCCGCAAGCATGTTTGCGCACAATCTTACGGATAAACTGATTGGCTTAGATAAATAAGATATGATTTCTATTGGAACAATTAAAGGCGCTAGAAATATTGGAATACCTGATGGATAGAATATTCTAAGATAACCAAGGCCGTTCTTCATGAAACCGATTATGGTTACCGCTAGAAAAATTAAACCAGCAAATGCAAAGGTAACAACAAGATGACTTGTCACTGTGAATGTATAAGGAATAAGGCCAATAAAATTACAAAAGAAAATAAACATGAACAAAGAAAAAATAAATGGGAAATAAGCTCTCCCTTGATCTCCGACCTGATCACGCAACATGTTGGCGATAAAATTGTATGATAACTCGGATAGCATTTGCATTCTATTTGGAATGATGGACCGTTTTGATAAGCCTAATATAAAAAGAGTCATCGTGGCTGCTATCGCGAAGACCATGAATAGAGATGAATTGGTAAATGAAATATCTATGCCTGCTATTTGCATCTCAGCAATTTTAGAGATTTCAAACTGATGTATTGGATCTATGGGATTATCTGCAGCCATTGAGTTATTTTTTAGTTATTTTGAAGGCTTTTTGCAACCCTAAAAACATTAAGAATTCCCGCTGCGCTGCCCAGCAGGAAGAAGATAATTATAAACAAGGGTCGCGTCTCAAAATAATTGTCTGCCAAGATCCCTATGCCAAGGCCAACGGCCATTGCTGCGACAATTTCTACCACCACTTTCATGATTTTTCCTATGGGTTTAGGAGTATTTGGAGCGTCTGGTGAGGATGACTTTTTAGCTGCTTGAATTTTTTCTTGCAGGTTACGAATGTCATTCTGATCAGATGACATTTAAGCAACAGCCCCAATTTCCTCAGCTTTCTTAAGATCTACGGAGACTATTTGACTAACTCCTCGCTCAGCCATCGTAACACCAAATAGTCTGTCCATTCTAGACATGGTCAGGGCATGGTGTGTTATTATTAAAAACTTAGTATTGGTCTTGTCTGTTATGCTGTCTAACAGGCCACAGAATCTTTCTACGTTAGCGTCATCCAGTGGAGCATCAACCTCATCAAGTACACATATCGGTGATGGGTTGGTAAGAAAAACTGCAAATATTAATGATAGTGCAGTAAGAGCTTGCTCTCCACCTGAAAGAAGAGACATAGATTGCAATTTTTTACCTGGTGGACTGACCATCATTTCTAATCCAGCTTCTAACGGATCATCCGAGTCAATAAGTTCAAGATGAGCCTTGCCTCCATTAAATAATTTTACGAATACATCTTTAAAGTGACTATTTACAGTATCGAAAGCTTTCAATAACCTTGTTCTACCTTCTTTATTTAAATCTTCAATTGAGACTCTCATTTTTTTAATTGCACTTTCGAGATCTTCTTTTTCTTTTGTCATGTTCTCTAATTCATCATCGATTTCTTTTGTTTCTAAATCAGCTCTTAAATTTACTGCGCCCATTGTTTCACGTTGTTGCTTTAATCTGTCCAATCTCATTTCGGTTCTATCTGCATTTTTTTTCATCGTGTCTAGATCCTCAGCAATATTTAAAACACTTACGATGATGAATTAGAGAACATGACAAAAGAAAAAGAAGATCTCGAAAGTG
>JACWEC010000013.1 GCA_014653725.1 Pelagibacterales bacterium SAG-MED32
AATGATTCTAAATCAACAAATTTTGAATCTTTAGTGCCAGCATTAAATAACTACAAGAATATAATTTTGATTTGTGGAGGACAAATTAAAAGTAATAAAATCAATATATTAAATAAAAATCGACACAATGTTATTAAGGCCATTGTAATAGGTGAGACTAAAAATATTTTTTTTAATTATTTTAATAAGTATGTGGATACCTCATATGTAAAAAATCTAAATAAAGCAGTTAAAATGTCATTATCAATAGCAAATATTGTGAACGAGCATTGCACCATTTTATTTAGTCCTGGAGCCGCATCGTTTGATCAATACAATAATTTTGAAGAAAGAGGAGATGATTTTAGAAGAAAAATGAAGGCTGAGATTTTAAAATGACTAAGCCGCAAATAGAAAAATCTATTATAACTGATTGGATTTATGAAATTAATAAACCAATATTTTTTTGTGTACTTGTACTTATTGCAGTTGGACTATTTATAAGTCTTACGATTAATCCTGGCACATCAAGGTATATAAACAATAATCTCTTTTCATACTTTAATATTCAGGCACTTTATTTATTGTCTGGTTTTATTATATTCATTTTATTTTCATTTATTAATTATGAGCGAATAGCAAATATATCAATAATTGTGTTTGTAATTTTAATAGTCGTTTTATTTTTAACATTAATTTATGGAGTTGAGATAAAAGGATCGAAGAGATGGATTAATCTAAAATATATTACGATCATGCCTATAGAATTAATCAAGCCATTTTACTGTATCGTACTTGCAGCTATTTTAAATAACCCAAGTTTAAGAAATAGTTTTAGAAATTATACACTTAGTTTCAGTGTTTATGCGTTGATAGCTGTAATATTAGTTTTTCAGCCAGACATTAGCCAATTATTTCTTGTTTCAGCAATATACTTTTCATCCATATTTATGAGTGGATTTAGCATAATTGTTCTCGTATCAATAATTATTATTGGTGGTATATTTTTTGTTTTTATTTATTTATTTAATTTCAATGTACAAAATCGAATTAATTCCTTTCTAGCGCCCAATGATTATGATGCAACACAGACTGAATTATCACTTCAGGCAATCAAACAAGGTGGTCTCATAGGTGTAGGCCCAGGAAATGGCGTATTAAAAAATAAAATTCCTGAAGCGAATTCAGATTACATATTCTCCGTTCTTGCTGAGGAGTATGGTTTATTAGGATGCCTAATAATTTTAACAATATTTTTTATAATTTCTTATCAAGGATTCAGAAAAATATACAGTAGCAATAACCACTTTATACAAATAAGTTTATTTACCTTAATTATATATTTTTGCCTTCAAGCTCTTATTCATATTGGAGTAAATATTAGACTGCTTCCAACAACTGGTATAACACTTCCTTTTATAAGTTATGGGGGCTCATCTGTTATAGGTATGTCAATCACATGTGGCTTAATATTATTATTATCTAAAAATAGACATAGTTAATGAGTATTAAATAGCATGAAAAAATTCTTTCTTGTTGGCGGTGGAACGGGTGGTCATTGCATACCCATAGGTGTATTATATTCTGAGATAATTAAAAAAAATGAATGCTATATTTTAACTGATGAAAGAGGGCTAAAATATTTTAAAGATATTTCAGTCAAGAAAAAAATATTAATAAAGAATCTAATTAATAAGCAAGGCAAAATCTCTAATTTGATTAATTTTCCATATATTTTTATTCAGTCAATTCACTATTACTTAAAATTAAGACCTGATTTTGTTTTAGGCTTTGGTGGCTATTTTACTGTCCCTATCATAATTGCAGGATGGTTGATGAAGTTTAAAATATTTTTACACGAAGGCAACGCGATTATTGGCAAAGCAAATAGATTTTTATTAAACATTACTAAGGATCTACTTACAAGTTTTGAAAATACTTTTATCCCTGGAAAGAAAATAGATATTAATAATAAATTGGTTGGGCTTCCTATAAGAATAAATAAAGAGGATAAAGTTTTAAATAATTATTCGAGTAATGATTTTGTGATATGCATAATAGGTGGCAGCCAAGGAGCACATAATTTATCTATTAATATTGCTGAATCCATTAAGAGTGTACAGGATAACAGTGAAAAGAAGATTATAGTTTTTCACCAATGTAGATCAGAGGATTTAGAGAGTTTACAAGCTTATTATAAGACTCATAATATCAATAATGAAGTAAGAGTATTTTTTGATGAAATGGCACAAGTACTATCAAGATCTAATTTAGTAATCTCAAGGTCAGGATCATCAACAGTTAATGAAATCATATATTATTGTATTCCTTCAATACTGATACCTTATCCACATGCGTCTGATAACCATCAATATTACAATGCAAAAAACTTGAATACACCAGAATGCACTAAAATTATTTCCAACAACTCTGTAAATTTAGAAAATATTCATAATTCAATTAATGAAATAATTAATGATAATGAAAAAGTGAATTTAATCAAAAACCGCTTGAAAGCCAAACGCATAAGTAATCCATCTAAAAACATAATAGATTATATAGAAAGCCATTAGTGAAAATTAATAAAGATATATTGATACATATAATTGGAATTGGTGGTATTGGCATGAGCGGTATCGCCGAAATTTTATCAGATATGGGATATCATGTTCAGGGCAGTGATATAAATATTAATTCAAACATACTTCGCTTAAACAAAAAAAACATTAAGACTTTCAAAGGACATGAGCAAGAAAACTTAAAAAATGTTAATTTAATTGTATATTCTACAGCTGTTAAAAAAAGGAATGTTGAATTAAAATTTGCAAAAAAAAATAAAATTCCATCAATAACAAGAGCAGAAATACTATCTCAAATAGTAAAACTAAAGAATTCAATTGCCGTTTCAGGATCTCATGGAAAAACAACAACTACGTCTCTTATTTCTTCAATTTTGAATGCTGCAAAAATGAACCCAACGATTATTAATGGAGGTATCATCAATCAGTTCGGTACAAATACAAGACTAGGTTCAGGAAAATGGATGGTTGTTGAAGCGGATGAATCGGATGGTACTTTTGTAAAACTACCTTCTACAATTGCTATAGTAACTAATATTGATAAAGAACATCTAGACTTCTATAAAAATTATAATAATTTACTTGTTCAATTTAAAAAATTTATTATGCAAGTTCCATTTTATGGATTTGCCATAGTATGTATAGATGACCCCTCAATAAGAAAAATAGTAAATAAAATTACTACAGCAAATATAATTACATACGGAGAGACAGAAAACAGTGATATACAGAGTAAAAAAATAAGGCACAACAGTAATGGAGTAGTTTTTAATGTTGAGTTAAAAAAAATTAATAAAACAATTAAAAATATAAGTTTACCCATGCACGGTAATTATAATATTAGTAATGCCTTAGCTGCTATAGCACTCGCCTCAGAACTCAATGTAAATCATGGCACAATAAAAAAAGCCTTATCTGCATTCAGTGGCGTACAAAGAAGACTCACACAACTCTGGGATAAAAAAAATATCAAGATTATAGACGATTATGCCCATCACCCAACAGAAATTAAGAACGTTATAGAGGGTCTGAATCATTCAAATCCAAAAAGAAAACTTATTATCATTTTTCAGCCTCATAGATATTCACGACTGGTAAATTTAAAAAAAGAATTTAGTAAATGTTTCATGAAATGTGACCAGGTCTTTGTATCAAATGTTTATTCAGCAGGAGAAAAGATGCCACAAAATTTTAAATTACGATCACTCCTAAAAAGTATTAAAAAAAATTCTAAAGTTAATGCAGAGGCCTATGAAAATGATGAGCAGCTGCTGAAAATAATTAAGTCCAGTAATGACAAACTTACTTTTTTATTTCTGGGTGCTGGAACAGTGACTCAATGGGCATCAGATTTTAGTAAAAATCTAAAAAAAATATATGAATGAGAACCAACAAATTCTAAATGAAATATTTTTAAGAAATAAAGTAAAAGGTAAATACAAATTTGATTATAATTTGTCTAAACATAGTTGGTTTGGAATTGGTGGCAATGCTGAAATCTTTTACACTCCTTCAAGTTTAGAAGAATTACAATTAGTATTATCTACGAAAGGAGAAGATATAGATGTCACTGTTATTGGTTTAGGTTCAAATATAATTATTAGAGATGGAGGAATACCAGGCCTTGTCATTAGATTAGGTAATGAATTTAGCAATATATATCATGATAAAAATATAGTTTTTGCAGGAGCGGCCGTGCAAGATAAAGTTTTATCAAAATATTGTTTGAAGAATTCAATAATAGGATTTGAATTTTATTCTGGAATACCTGGTACTGTAGGGGGGGCTGCACGTATGAATGCGGGGTGCTTTGGATCTGAGACTAAAGATATCTTCATTAAAGCTAAATGCGTGAGTAATAAGGGAGAACTCATGGAACTGAATTATTCTGAAGAATTATTTTCTTACAGAAAAAATAATTTTTTAGATAAACACATAGTCTGCGAGGTTCAATTCAATAAAGAAATTGGAGATCCATTAATAATTAATAAAAGAATCATTGAAATAAATGATCAAAGAAAAGACACTCAGCCTCAAAAAGTGATGACTGCTGGAAGTACATTCAAAAATCCTATTGATCGTAGCGAGCTTAAAGCTTGGCAATTAATCGATAAAGCTGGATTAAGAAAATATGAATTAAATGGAGTTTCATTCTCAGAAAAGCATGCAAATTTTATAGTCAACAGACAGAAAGACTCTGCTAATTTAATTGAAGATTTTGGTGAAAATATAAAAAAAGAAGTAAAGAGTAGATTAGACATCGAATTAGAGTGGGAAATTAAAATTTTGGGTAATAGATGAGTATATTCAATAAAGTTATGTTGCTTTATGGAGGCATATCGGCAGAAAGAGAAATAAGCATCATAACTTCCAAAGAAATATCTAGGGCGCTAGTAAGATTAGGCTATGAGGTAATTGAAATTGATGCAGACTTAGATCTTTCAGATCACATCTCTGAACATAAGCCCGATGTGATATTTAATGGTTTACATGGCACATGGGGAGAAGATGGAGATGTTCAAAAAATTCTTGAATTAAATAATGTACCTTATACGCATTCAGGAATTGAGTCTTCCCAATTAGCAATGGATAAACATAAGTCTGCAGAACTATTTATTAAAAATAATTTTAATTACCCAATAACTAATCTGGTGAGTATTAATAGTATTAATAAACACGCATTTCCTGAGTATCCGTTTATTATAAAGCCAAGAAATGAAGGCTCCAGCGTGGGCGTTGGAATAATTAGGAATCAAGAAGAAAAAAAAAGATATTTAATGGATAATTCAGATAGAAATGAGGTTCTAGTTCAGGAGTTTATAGATGGCCAAGAAATTAATGTTGCTGTAATCGGAAATGAAAAGACTGGCTCAATAGAGATTGATCCAAAAAACGAATTCTATGACTATGAGTCAAAGTATTTTGATAACGGCAAGACTAAGCATATAATCCCACCAAGAATCAATAAAAATCAACTAGAAGAGGTAGAAGACCTAGCTTTAAAGGCGCATAAAATTCTTGGATGTAAAGGAATCTCAAGAACAGAGTTTATTTTGGAAAAAAACAGCAATCAGTTTTATATTCTTGAACTCAATACTCAGCCAGGAATGACACCAACTTCATTAGTGCCAGAAATAGCAAAATACAAAGGGATAGAATTTGATGAACTTATTAATTGGATCTTAGAGGATGCAGGAACAAACCGTTAAATATATAAATATTATATGTTCTATGCTGATTATATTTTTTTTACTGATTTCAGTATCGATATATTACTTTCCAAACTTAGCATCAAAATATTTTATCTTAGCTCAGATAACCATTAATGGTTCAGAAAAATCAAATATTAATATAATTAAAAAAGAAATACATAATCATACCTCTGATTTATTATCTGCAGATTTAAAAAAAATCAAAGAAATTCTTGAACAAGAACAATGGATCAAAAGAGTAAACTTAAAAAAGGTTTATCCATCCACAATAGTATTAGACATTATTGAAAATGATCCATATGCAATTTTAAGAGATAAAGGTAAATACTATCTAGTAGATATTGATGGAACAATTATTACTGAAAAAAATAAAGATTATGAACTTGAAAATCTTATTATTATTTCAGGGGAAGAGTCTCCTTTAGCACTTAAAGGTCTTATTAAGGAGTTGAATATTCATTTTTCTGAACTGATTTCACAACTAAATAAATTAGATTTTATAGAGAGAAGAAGATGGAATATAACTTTAAAAAATAATTTATTAATAAAATTACCCGATACAAAAATTGATAAAGCACTAGAAAACTTAAAGAACCTATTTGTTAATGAAAAAGTATTGCAGAGCAACATAATTGAAATTGATTTAAGAATTGAGGGTAGGGCATCGTTAAAGGTAGATGAGGGAAAGATTAATTATGGTTTAAATGATATCTAATGTCACAAAGAAATATTTTCAGCGCAATAGATATACGTTCCGATAAAATAATTTGTTTAATTGCGCAAGAATTGGAAATTATTAATCGTGATAAAATTCTTCAACTAATTGGTATTGGCATATCAAAACTGCCAATAAATTGTATCAAGCCGCTCTCACTGCCACATCTAGAAATTAGCGATTATATAAAAAGTGCAATTACAAAGGCTGAATTTGAGGCAAATGTAAAAATATCAGATGTTTTTGTAAGTATCTCGGAAAATATGACTTCAGAATATATTGATTTTAAAATTGTGAATAAAAATAATTTAATTAGCGAAGATCACATAAAAGATTTTTTTAGGTCAAAATTATTTACTGGTTTATACACAAAGTTAAAAGAGCCATTGCATTCTTTTCCAATAAGTCACCGTATTGATAACAGAAAAAGTGTATCAGATCCTATTGGAATGAAGGCTAATAATCTTCTTATAAAATGGCATATAATTTCAGTGTCAAAAGATTATCTTGAAATAATATATAAAACATTTCTGGAGATGGATCTAAATTTAAAACAAATAGTTTCTAGTAATTATTCAACAAGTCTAGCAGTATTAAATGAAGAAGAGTCTGATCAAGGTGCTATAACTATTGAAGTACAAAAAAATAAAACGGTCTTATCTTATACCTTTGACGGT
Source organism: Pelagibacterales bacterium SAG-MED32 (assembly GCA_014653725.1). Classification (GTDB taxonomy): domain Bacteria; phylum Pseudomonadota; class Alphaproteobacteria; order Pelagibacterales; family AG-422-B15; genus CACNXQ01. Next base: position 7,163 of record JACWEC010000013.1, read on the forward strand.
CAATTAATTGGATTTGATATTATAAGAATTGGAACCTTCCATTTCACCAATGATATATCACAAATAAAATCTCTTACACTTTTAGAGGCTGAAAGTATTAGAAAGAAGATTGATTTTTTTGATAAAGATAAAAAAAAGGATAAAGAACTCGATAAATATTATGATATCTATTTTTCTCGAGCTGAAGAGCTGACAAAAATTATTTCGACTACAGTAATGAAATCGAGATTTAATCCGCTAGTATCAAACTCAATTATACTTACAGGGTACGGAGCAAAATCTATTAGCATTCAAAAACTAATTAAAAATAAATTTACTAATTCATCATTTAGGTTGGGTTCAACTAGAAAAATAAATGGTTCTAAGACTTTTCTCGACAATCCGTCATTAACCTCAAGCTTTGGTTTGCTTTCTTATGCTACAAACCACGATTTAGAGGGTGAGGCAAGCGATGAAAATTCACCAAAAAAATCAATATTATCAATAATTTATAATTTTTTTCGGAACTTATAATATGTAACAAAAAGTAATAATCTTTGTCTATCACAAGAGTGACAATCAAATTATAAAATTTGTTAGATATGCAGAAAACCCTTAAAAAAAATTTTATTCTATCTGGGATTACTTTACACAGTGGAGAAATCAGCAATATAAAAGTTAACCCAGCCCCTGCAAACACTGGAATACTATTTAAACGGACAGACCTTAAAGTGCCTCACATTGAGACTTTGTTGAATGCAAAAATTGAAAACGTTGTGTATTCTGAATTATGCACAAAATTGTCTAACAAATATGGTCACTCCGTCTCAACTATCGAGCACTTGATGTCTGCGTTCCACGGCTTGGGAATAGATAATGCAATTGTTGAGGTAGATAAAGCAGAGCTACCAATTCTTGATGGCAGCTCATTAGAATATGTATCAGAAATAGAAAAAGCAGGTATTAAAAATTTACAGACAAAAAGAAAAATTATTAATATTACTCAGCCTGTTATATTTAGAGATAATGATAGTTACATAAAAGTTACTCCAGCTAATAATATGACTATCAACTTCACAATAGTTTATGATCATAAATTAATTAATGAGCAAAATTTTATATTTGATCTAGATTCAACATACAACTATAGAAATATTATTAGCAACAGCAGAACTTTTGGATTTAAGAATGATGTAGAATTTCTCAGAGACAAAGGGCTCATAGCTGGTGGCTCTCTTGAAAATGCAATTGTTCTTGATAATGATGGAATAATGAATCAATCAGTACTTAGACACGATGACGAGTTTGTGAGACACAAGGTACTCGATTTTATTGGTGACATATACTTACTAGGACATAGGGTAAAAGGAAGTTTTGAAATATTTAAAGGAGGACACAAACTTACTCACGAACTTGTAAAGTCAATCATGTCTGATAATTCTAATTGGAAATATGATTATGACAAATCTGATTTAGATGATCTAACTTTTTCAACTTTAGACCATAAAAAAGAGCTTTCAGCTTCATTATAAAACACTAGATTTTGCCTTTAATCTTAAAAAATATATATTAAAATCAATTCTGATGTTTGATCTTAAGGCTAATACTTTTTTATTTGTAATTCTAATTATGTTAACTGCTTGCTCTGATAGCAAGCTAGCAATCCCTGAAACAGAAGGTGAAAAATTACAAATTCTCTATAATCAGGCAATGAGTCTCGTGAAAAAAAGAGACTTTGTTGATGCAGCAATATTATTTGAAGATATTGAAAGGCAGTATCCTTATTCAAAATGGTCAAATCAAGCTCAATTAATGTCAGGCTTTTGTTATTATAAATCTAATATGCATAATGAAAGTTTAGATGCACTTGAAAGATTTATAGCGTTATACCCAGGAAGCGAAAAGATATCCTATGCGTATTATTTAAGAGCACTGAATTATTATGAGCAAATAAGTGATGTCGAACGCGACCAAACTACAACCACTAAAGCTAAACGAGCATTTAATGAAGTAATAAATAAGTATCCTGACTCAGACTTCGCGAGTGACGCATTAAATAGAATAGATGTTATCAATGATAGGCTTGCTGCGAAAGAAATGGAGATTGCAAGATATTACCAGTTTAATCATCAGTGGATATCAGCAATAAATAGATACAATAATATTTTAGAAGAGTATAAGACCTCAGTTTATACAGAGGAAACATTACATAGACTTGTAGAAATATATTATTCTCTTGGGCTTCATGAGGAAGCAAAGCGCTATGCTGCAACTCTTCAATTTAATTTTCCTGAAAGTGATTGGTATCTTAAAAGCTATGAGCTTTTGAAAGATGTTACATAATTAATATAAGTGATAAGTAATCAAGAAAAAAAAATAAAAGATATAATTGATAAGATTAATTATCATAATGATCTTTATTACAATAAAGATAATCCTGAAATCAGCGATGCAGAATACGATCTTTTAATTTCTGAATTTAAGAAAATCCAAAAAAATATACCCAATTTAAAAGATGCAGATAATCCACTTATGAATATTGGTGGAAGATCATCTGATGAGTTTACAAAGTTTAATCACCCTACGAGAATGCTTTCTCTAGACAATGCAATGACAAACGAGGATATCGAAAATTTTATAAAAAAAATAATTAGATTTTTATCTTTGAAAGATACTAATATCCCATTTTCAATTGAACCGAAGATTGATGGTTTATCTGTTAACCTAGTATATGAAGATGGTCAGTTAAAAGTTGCTGCAACAAGGGGTGATGGGTTAAATGGTGAAATTATTACGAATAATGTATTTACAATCAAAGAAATACCTCAAAAACTTAGAGTTAAATTCCCACCTAAAAAGCTAGAGATAAGAGGGGAGATTTTTATTACAAAGAAAGACTTCTTAGACTTAAACGAGAGATCTAAAAATCAATTCGCAAACCCTCGAAATGCTGCCGCGGGGAGTTTGAGACAATTGGATGTAAAAATAACTGCAAGCAGACCATTAAAATTTATAGCTCATGGCTTTGGAATATATGAGGAAGGAAAAAAGACTTACTATGATCAAATGAAGGAATTAAAAACTTGGGGAATACCGATTAGTCCTTACTTGAAAGTTGCAAATGGCATTGATGACTTAATAAAAAATTATAATTATATAAATGATAAAAGATCAGAAATTCCATATGATATTGATGGGTTAGTATACAAGGTTAATGATACATTGTATCAAAGTAGGTTAGGAACAGTTGGTAAGACACCAAGATGGGCAATAGCACATAAATTTGCTTCTGAAACAGCCAGGACAAGTATCAAAAAAATAGATATACAGATTGGCCGAACAGGTTCGGTTACACCTGTAGCAAGACTTGAGTCAATTAACATAGGGGGTGTTTTAGTCTCAAACGCAACTTTACATAATTTTGAGGAGATTGAAAAAAAAAGACATAAGAGAAGGTGATACAGTTGTTATTGAAAGAGCAGGTGATGTAATACCGCATATTTTAAATGTTGTATTAGATAAAAATAAAAAACGATCGAAGTTATTTAAGCCTCCAAAAAAGTGTCCTGTATGCGGTTCCTGCATTATCATTGATCCTGACGAAGTAGTAGTTAGATGCTCAGGTACATACATTTGTGAAGCACAGATTGTTGGGAGATTAAAGCATTTTGTATCTCGAAGTGCCTTAGATATTGAAGGATTAGGAGATAAACAAATAAACTTATTTTATAATAAAAAAATTATCAAAAATTACGGTGATATTTTTAAACTTAAAAAAAATAGAAGCCAAATTGTGAATATGGAAGGGTGGGGGGAGCTTTCTTTTAAAAATTTAGTTGAAGCTATTAATGATAAAAGGAAAATTGAGCTTTCAAAATTTATATATTCAATTGGAATTAGATTTATTGGTGAAAAGAACGCTCAAATAATTGCGCAAGCTTTTAAGAGTACAGATATATTTACTAGGTTTTACAATAATGACCAAGACGTCAAAAAAGATATATTTAATATTTTAGAAAATACTGATGGACTTGGTCCCAAAGCAATAGAGTCTTTTAAAGAATATTCAGATTATAAAGATAATAGAAATCAAATATTGTCACTTATAAAAGAAGTTAACCTTGTCATAAGTTCATTACAAATAGTCAAATCTCCAATTACAGGAAAAAAAATAATCTTTACGGGTACTTTAAATTCTATGTCCAGGGCTGAAGCAAAATCTATGGCAGAGAAACTAGGCGCTAGAGTTGTTTCAAGCATTAATAAATCTACTGACATATTAATTGCAGGAGAAAAATCTGGCTCAAAATTAAAAAAAGCCAATGAACTCGGAATAGAGATTATGAATGAAGAGAGTTGGAGAAAGTTATCTTTGCTGTAAAGGCGCAGTCTGATTAATAAGCCAATCTCTCTCATTAGAGTTCATTGATGGTGTTAATATATTTCTAACTCTTTTATGATATCTATTTACCCAATTAATTTCATTTTTTGTTAATAAGGATTGATCTATTAATAATCTTTCAAATGGGGCTATTGTTATGGTTTTAAAAGTTATCGTTCCTTTTGACAATTTTGATAGGATTAAATTTTCGATCCTAATGCCGTAGTGATTTTCTTTATAATAACCAGGCTCATTTGAAACAATCATACCATCTTCAAATTTAACTTTTGAATTTTTCGAAATTGAAGGTGGATTTTCATGAACATTAAGAAAGCAGCCGACCCCATGTCCAGTACCGTGATCAAAATTACAATTAATTTCCTTCAATGGTTTCCTTGCTAAGTAATCAAGTTTTTTACCTGTTTCACCATACTTTATTTTACTTGTTGCAACTGCAATGTGTCCTTTTAAAACCCTTGTATACATTTCAATTTGTTCTGGTGAAGGCGTGTCGAAGCAAATTGTTCTGGTAACATCTGTTGTACCGTCTAAATATTGAGCTCCTGAGTCTACTAAAAATAAATCTGAAGTCTTAATTGTTTTGTTTGTTTTTTCATTAGCTCTATAATGTACGATTGCACCGTTAGATCCAGTTCCTGCTATAGTAGGAAAACTTAATGAAAAGAACTTTTCATTTTTCTTTCTTTTATTATCCAAGTACTTAATTGCGTCTAATTCTGAAATTCTTTTGCTTTTTATGTTATTTTTTATCCAATATATAAATTTTGTAAGAGCTATGCCATCTCGTTTATGACATTCTATCATTCCATTTTTTTCCAATCTGTTTTTCTTTGATTTTAATAATTGGATTAGATCACCTTCAATTTTTAATTTTGATTTTTTTTTGATCTGGTTAGCTAGACTGAATGACACAGTATTTGTATCACATATTATTGTTTCTTTTTTGTCTAAATTATTTACAAAATCGTTAACTTCTAAAGCACTCCTAAACTCTATATCAACACCAAATTTTATATTTTTAGAATTATTAAAATCAGAAAAAATATAACATTTTCCTGACTTATGAATTAAAGCTTTTGATAGGAACAAAGGCGAATATTTTATATCTTTTGCTCTTATGTTGAATATCCATGCGATCGAGTCACATGCGGTAATTAAATAGTAGTCTGCATTAGAATTGTACAAATATTTTTTTATGTAATTCACTTTTCCCGAAGTATTTTTGCCACCTACTGCAAATGGTTTAGATTTCTTTTTTTTAGGTTTATCGACCCAAATTTGATCTATTAAATTTTTATCGATATTCCTAATCTTCACACCTTTGTCTATATTTTTTTTAATATGAGCAACCCTCTGATAAGTTATTGTATTCCCATCAATACCTATTGCCTTTGGTCGTTTATTTTTTAGTAAATCAATAGGAGATAAATCTGAATAGTTATAAATCTTGAAGTGTTTTCTGTTTACTTCTTGAGATGCTTGAATCGTATATCGGCCGTCAACAAAAAGAAACGCTTCCTTATTGCCGATAATAATATCACCAGCAGAACCACTAAAATTACTGATCCATTCTAGCCGTTTACTGTACTCTGGTAGAAATTCATTTTGATATTCATCTGAATGTGGAAGAATATAATACTGAATATCGTTTTTTTTTAGTAACGATCTTATTTTTGATAATTTATTGTCGTTGCTTAGCATGGTTTTAAGAAATCAGAAATTAGCTTTTTTTTACCGTGTTTGTCAAAATCAACAATAGCTTTTGTTCCATCTATGTCTTGTATTGTCCCGACGCCAAACTTTTTGTGTTCAACAGTTTGTCCAATTTGCAGGATAAGATCATCATTTATATCTCTTACATTTTCAATTTCCATATCTACGACAGTTCTATAGCTAGATACCTCATTATCTTGAAATGAAATCTTTTTTGGTTTTAAACCATAATCTTGGTTGTATTCGTCAAAATGAGGTTCCTGAAAAGAATTCAAATGATCAGAAGCGTGGTTGATTGTTTTTATGATTTCTTGATCTAATTCATCAATAAACCTTGATTGAAGTGAAGGCATCCAATTATTTTGAAAACGTCTAGTCATGGACGTTATAATATTGATTTTTTTCTTAGCTCTGGTTATTCCTACATAAGCCAGCCTTCTTTCTTCTTCTATACCCTTATTGCCACTTTCATCTATTGTTTTTTGATGTGGAAACAATCCTTCTTCCCACCCTGGCAGAAAAACAAAGTCATACTCAAGTCCTTTTGCAGCATGCAATGTCATTATACTTACTTTATTATCTGCATTATTTTCATCTACCGCTGTTACTAATGAAATATGCTCTAAAAATTCCTCAATACTATTGTAGTCTTGCATTGCAACTATAAGTTCTTTTATATTTTCAATTTTTGTTTGAGCAGATACATTTTTATCATTCTTAAGCATATTCATATATCCAGACTCATCTAATAATACTTTCAAAATATCATAGAATGGAACATTCTCGATCATTGATTTGCCTCTGTCTATAACTCCAATAAATAATTTTAAACTTTCAGAAATTTTCTTTGTTAGTTCATCAGTATCAATCATGTTTTTAGAAGCTTGGTATAGGGAAATTTTATTTCGATTTGCAAGTGAGAGGATATGACTAAAGGACTTTTCGCCTATGCCTCTTTTTGGAACTGTGAGTGCTCTTTCAAAGGCAACATCATCCTGACTTTCATAGACTAATCTTAAATAAGAAACTGCATCTTTTATTTCAGATCTCTCATAGAATTTAATTCCACCTATAATTCGATATGGAATAGAATACTTTATTAAAGATTCTTCTATTTCTCTAGATTGAAAAACAGCTCTAACTAAAATGGAAATGTTATTTAAATCAGGATTATCTTTTTTATAATCCAAAATTTCTTGTGCAACGAGGTTGGCTTCGTCACGACTTGAATTAACTAAATGCAGATAGATTGGTTCGCCAGTTCCTTGGTCAGATATTAATTCTTTTCCAAGTCTCATTTCGTTATAACTTATGAGGGATGATGCAGATTTTAAGATATTATTTGTTGATCTATAATTTTGTTTTAATCTTATTACTTTTGCGTTCTCGAATTCTTTTTCAAATTTTAGCATGTTATCTACTTCAGCTCCGCGCCAACTATAAATGGATTGATCATCATCACCGACGCAGCATATGTTAAGGTGTTCAGACGCGAGAAGCTTTAGCCATATATATTGTGCTGCATTCGTATCCTGATACTCATCCACATGTATATATTTAAAATTTGATGAATATCTTTTTAAAATATCATCTCTCTTGAATAAATTTATACATTGCAAAAGTAAATCTCCAAAATCTAAGCAATTAATTTCAAATAATCGTTGCTGATAGATTTTGTAAATTGTCGGACTTTTTTCATCAATAAGACTATCAAGACTCTCAGCTTTAATATCATCCGGGTTCAATGCTTTATTCTTCCATTGGTCAATTTTTGATTGAATAAGCTTGGGTGAGAATTGAGATTGATCTAGGTTTTCAGCTTTAATAATTTGTTTTATGAGAGAAAGCTGATCATCTTTATCCAATATTGTAAAACTTGACTTAAGACCTAATACCTCGGCGTGATTTCTAATAATTTTTGCTCCAATTGAGTGAAATGTGCCGATCCAGGGAATTCTATCCATACTTTGATTTACAAGCTGCTGAACTCTATCAGCCATCTCACGAGCAGCTTTATTGGTAAATGTAACGCAAAGTACTTGAGATGGAAAAGCGAGGTTAGTCTCTACAATATGCGCCACACGTGTTGTCAAAACTCTTGTTTTTCCTGTTCCTGCTCCTGCAATAATTAGGTTTGGACCTTCAGTGCTGCATACTGACTCATGCTGTAATTCATTTAAATTGTCTAGGTATTGGGTATTGCTCATGTTCGATTTTTTAAGTGATTCAAGACGTATAGTCTAATAGCACTTGATAAATTTGAAGTTGTTTTTTTCTGATCAATGTCAGAAATAAGTCGATCGGGTGTAGTATTGTTTTGCTTACTTAAAGAAACTATTTCTTCCCAAAATTCTTTTTCTAAAAATACACTCGTAATATGACCATCTAGATTGACTGTACGCTTTTTAGAGTTCTGCATTGAGCCAATCAATATGAAGAGATCATCTTGCTGGGACTGAGAAGTAATTTAATTTTCTTAGTTTCTAAATATTTCAAAATTTTATTTGCCTCTACAAGTGATATATTTTTTTTATGGGCTAATTTTGCCAACTCAGCAGCTTTAGTGTAGCCAATCTCTGGGGCTAAAGCCGTTACAAGCATTAGTGAATTTTCAACTCCTTGCTTAATATTTTTGACATTAGGCTTGATCCCTTTAAGGCATTTATCATTAAAATTATTAATCGCTGAAGCAAGTAAATTAATTGAATTAATTATATTTAGGCCGATGAGTGGTTTAAATGCATTAAGTTCAAAATGACCTTGTGAACCTGCCATTGAGATAACATTATGGAAACCCATGACTTGTAAGCATACCATTGTTAGAGCTTCACTTTGAGTAGGGTTTACTTTACCTGGCATGATAGATGACCCTGGTTCATTTTCAGGCAAACTGAGCTCACCTAAACCTGAACGAGGACCTGATGCCAGAAGGCGAATATCATTTGCAATTTTAAATAGATCAGTGGCAATAACATTAAGTACTCCAGATAGTTCTACTATTGAGTCATGAGATGCTAGTGCTTGAAACTTATTCGCAGCAGGTTTGAATTTTACTTTAGTTATCTTACTTATTTCTGAAACCACCAGTCGGTCAAATCCACGCTTCGTATTTAGTCCAGTACCTACAGCGGTTCCTCCTTGAGCAAGGTAACTTAAGTTCGTTAAACTTCTCTCAACTCTTCGTATATTTGAATTAATCTGGGCTTGATATCCAGAGAATTCTTGTCCAAGTGATAGAGGAGTTGCGTCTTGCAAATGAGTTCTTCCAATCTTTATAATAGCTTTCCATTTCTGAGATTGGGATTTTAATACTTTTTCCATACTTTTCAGCGCTGGAACAAGTTCACTTAGAATTTTCAATTTAGATGCAATATTTATAGCTGAAGGGAAGCTGTCGTTAGTTGACTGACTCTTATTAACATGATCATTTGGATGAACAGGAGAATTTGTGCCAAGTGTTTTTGATATTTTCTTATTTGCTATATTGGCAATAACTTCGTTTACGTTCATATTTGTTTGTGTTCCAGATCCGGTCTGCCAAACGGAAAGGGGAAAATGTTCGTCATATTTTCCTAAATAAACTTGCTTTGCGGAATCAATAATTGCACTAGCTATTTTAGGGCTTAGAAGTTTTTGTTTTTGGTTCGTTTTTGCACATGACATCTTAATAATGGCTAAGGCATGTATTATCTCAATTGGCATTATTTCGTTGCCAATTCTAAAATTCTTTAATGATCTCTGTGTTTGTGCTCCCCATAGATTACTGTTGGCAACTTTAATTTTGCCTAAACTGTCCTGTTCTTGTCTCGTTTTTTGACTCATGATGAATGTACTATAGTACCTTAATATATTACATATGGTAAGCGATTAAGCTTTTTCAATGATAATTCTGTTATACTACTGCAAATCCGAAATGAAATGCCAGTAATAACAAGAAAATTAGTGAGAGTGCAGCTAGGTAGTAAGGAATCATAAATTTTAATTATCAGAGTCCATAATTTTTAAAACTAGTAATTTTTAGACATTTTAAAAGTGAATAAGTAATTTAAGCTTAACTTTTATGTTTAAAAAAAGACAGGAAAGTCCGTCAGGAAAATTTTTAAGTTTTGAATTGATTAGAGAAGAGAACGGAATTTTCTTTTTTGAAATAATTTTTCCACCCGAGACGGCAAGTCCACTCAATTTAGTTCAAGGCGGGATGATCGATGCAGCCTTAGACGAAGCTACTTCAATGACAGCATATATTGCTTTCAAGGAAGAAAAACTTCCACTTACAACAGATCATCATGTTTTATTTCATAGGCCTATGCCATTAGGCAAAGCCACTATGCAAACTAAAATCATTAAATACGGTAAAACAGTTACGACTATCGAGGGAAAGTTATTTGATCAGAATGAAAAGTTAGTCGCAACAATGCTACATACAGCTTTACCGACAAAAATACCAAATAATCAATCTTATCTGTAATTAACAATTATTTTCTTATTTTTTTCTTTCTCTTATAGTGAAATCAGTTAAAATTTATTTGTGAGAAAAATTGCGTTAGTGCTCTTTTTTGTAATTTCTTTGAAACATTCAGCATTTGCAGAACTAGTGTTTGATAAAAGTATTCCAAAGGAGTTTCACGGTGTTTGGAGTTCAAATTGTACAAACGATAACTTTAACTCAAATACATATATAATTTTTGATTATGGACTTCTCTATTTAAATGAAAGTGACTCACCATACAATCAATTAGATATTGGTAAAGTTGGTAATTTTGAAGAATACATAATAGCAGAGGATAAAATATATGATGAAACTTATTATTTTTATAAAATAGAAAATAATTCTTTAATAGAGAAATCTAGTCCTAGTGAATGGGATAAGTATGATAAACAGTTTTTGAGTAATGAAGGGAGTATCTACAACAAATGTAAGGAAGTTCGATATTTAACTAATGATAATTTTAAAACAATTATAGATTTTGCATCAAGTCAGGTACCTTCTTTTTGTGCCGGTAAAGATATTAACTCAAAAAAATGTATCCGGAGTTTATTTGATTATATTGACATTACAGATGATGGAAATCTTTCCTCTGCGGAGTTAACGCGTTCACTAAAAACTCTAGCACTATATGCATTTTTTCTTTTAAATGAACAAGAGTTAGGTAAAGATTTTATAGATTTACCCAACATGCTTGTTACAGCATTTGCTCCTAGCGTATCTCAAATAATTCTTGCAAATTATGATTTTGATAATTCTGAAACTATTAGAATTGATGAGTTTCAACATGACTTGATAAAACCTGATTTACTAAAGGGTTTTAAAAATAGTGGCAATGAAATGTATTCTATTCAAGATATATTCAATCTATTTCAAAGCAACTATTGAAGTGAGAGACTTTAATTACCCGTTAATTTTTTTCGTAACAGCGTTTTAAAATAAATTGTTAGGAAAAGAATTAATGTGAATAAATTTATTAAATCACAATTTATTTAATAATTAATATTAATTGCAATAGTAGGTGTTTCCATAAGTAGTACATGAACTGCCATCACTATAGTAATCTGTGTTTCCATAAGTAGTGACAGATGATCCATCTGATCCATACATTGTATTGCCATATGTTGACCATGAGTTTCCACTGTTATCGTAAATAGTGTCCCCATAGGTAGAGTATGTAGACCCATCTGATCCATATGTAGTATTGCCATAAGTTGACCATGAATTACCACTATCATCATATAACGTGTCGCCATAGAAGGTATAATTATCTGCGACAGTTACACTCGTTAATGAAAAAACAATTATGATTAATGTGTAAATAAATCTCATTATTTCATCATAAGTTTTTTGTTATTCATGTAAAGTTTTTTTGTGGGAGACTTCTGTTGCCCGGTGTCTCCCAAACCGCGCTTGCCTAATTATATTAAGCAGCGAGCGCTAATTTATTGTTAGCATTTAAAAGTTAGCCCGATAACGGTGGTACAATGCCGAGAGAAAAACTTACCTTTAAACATTCGTCGATCCTATATCACCCCCTAAAATATGGTGGAGGTGCCGGGTACCGCCCCCGGGTCCGTAATGGGTATTATGTAAGCCGTTTATCTCTATAGCTAGGATATCCCCAGCAATCTGAATATAGATTGATATTGAATCTTTTTAAAGAGGCTATTCTTATTATAATATGCCATTAATATTTGATTCACAAAATGCCTGTAAATAAAGAACAACTTGAAGAGATAGAAGCTTTACGCTCTGAAAAAACTGAGACTGCCAGAGTTACTGCTCCAGAGTTAGAGGCTGTTTTGTACCAGCCCATTGAAGTTCTTGACCATGGCTTCGTTCGCGTTATTGACTATATGGGTGATGACAGTTCTGTTGTTCAATCAGCAAGAGTTTCTTATGGTAAAGGTACAAAGAAAATTTCAAACGATAAGGGTCTAATTAAATACTTGATGAGACACCGTCACTCAAC
>JACWEC010000014.1 GCA_014653725.1 Pelagibacterales bacterium SAG-MED32
GACATGCTGAAAGATTATGTAGGTCAAGTTAAAGAAGCTGGCGTTAAGCAAGTATTAATAATTGGAGGCGATAGAGATATTCTTGGCAATTATCACTGTTCACTTCAATTAATTGAAACAGGCTTATTCGATGGAATGAAAATTGGTATAGCTGGTCATCCCGAGGGATCTCCTAATATGAGCGATCAAGCAATAGACGAAGCAATGAAATCTAAATCTTCATTTGCAGATTATATTGTTACGCAATGGACACAGGATACAAATGCATTATCTGAATTTGTTAACGAAGCCCCATTGCCCGTTCATGTCGGCCTTGCAGGACCAGCCTCAATGAAAACGTTAATAAAATTTGCTGGTTTCGTAGGATTAAAGAATACACTTAGCTTTGCTAAAAAAAATGCATCGAAAATTTTTGATTTATTGACGGTACAAACACCGCATGATGTAATTCAAGAATTAAAAGGTAATGTAGATAATTTTCACATTTATGCATTTGGTGGAATTAAAAAAACAAGCGAATGGCTACAAAAGGAGAACTACTATGTCTAAAAAATTAGAACACAATACTACAGTTGATCAAAGTGATCGTCATGTGCCTTATAACTTACGTCAAAGTGGACCAACAAAAGTTGAAATGCTGATTTCTACAAGAGTCAGAAAATCACCTTATTGGCATAAATCAATAGAAGCTGGCTGCTGGAGAGCAACAGTTTACAATCGTATTTATCATCCCAGGGGATATGTAAAACCAGAAGATGGTGGAGCAATGGTTGAATACGAAGCAATTAAAAACCACGTCACTATGTGGAATGTTGCTGTTGAAAGACAGATATGTGTAAAAGGACCTGATGCAGAGAAATTTACAGACTATGTCATTACTAGAGATGCAACAAAAATCTCACCTTTAAGAGCAAGATATGTAATTCTCTGTAACTATAAGGGTGGAGTTTTAAACGATCCGATTCTTTTGAGAATTTCTAAAGATGAGTTTTGGTTTAGTTTATCAGACTCAGATATTGGCCTATATCTTCAAGGTGTGAATGCTGACAAAAGATTTAATGTAGAAATTGATGAAATTGATGCATGTCCAGTTCAAATTCAAGGACCAAAAGCTGCCGCATTAATGAAAGATTTAGTTGGTGATCAAGTAGATCTCGACAACATTCCATTTTATGGACTAGCAGAAGTTACTGTTGGTGGTCGCAGCTGTGTTATCTCGCAGACAGGTTTCTCTGGTGAGTCTGGATACGAAATCTATTTGAGAGATGCGACTCTTTATGCTGATGATATGTGGGATGCAGTTTTGGAAGCTGGCAAAAAACATAACTTAATGGTAATTGCCCCGGCCCACCACAGAAGAATTCAAGCAGGAATTCTATCATGGGGTCAGGATATGGATCATGAGCATAATCCATTCCAGTGCAACTTAGGATACCAAGTATCATTATCTGGAAAAGGAGAATGGGAAAAGAAAGGTGACTATGTTGGAAAACAAGCTCTTGAGAAGATGAAAGCTGATCTTGCTGACGGTCACAAGCCTTATAAATTACAACTAGTTGGTTTTGAACTAGAAGGTAAACCAATTGAAGAATATGCGCCTGACTTCTGGCTCGTATCTCCCGGCGATGGTGGAGATCCATGTGGTTTCATTACATCTCCTTGGTACCATCCAGAAAAAGGAAAAAACATAGCAATGGGTTATGTTCCTTTTGACGGCTCTTTGAATGCCAATGGATTCCCAAAATGGGAGCTTGGAAAGAAATATAAAATTCACCTGCCAGATATTTATGCAGACAAACCGGGTGAACCAGTAAATGCAGTGACTGTGGATGTGCCGTTCACTGAGTCATTCAATGCAAATACAAGGGAAGTAGTTAAAGGTTAAATTTAAATAATTCTGGCGTCTTAAATAAGAAGACGCCGGAGTGATTAAGATTTGTGCTGAACGTAAAGTTGGTGATAGCACACTTTGCCATTCTTCTCGATAAAGTCTTGATGATATTCTTCCGCAGGATAGAACTTAACAGCTTCTCTTAATTCAGTAGCTACTTTTCCTTGATGTTCACCTGAGTCGTCAATTTGTTTTATTTTTTCTTCAGCAATAGTTTTTTCACCTTCTGAATTGTAGAATATTACAGATTTATATTGTTCACCAATATCAGGACCTTGTCGGTTAAATTGAGTGGGGTCATGTATAAAGAAAAATTTGTCTAGCAGTGCTTCATATGTAGTTTCTGAGTCATCATATTCAATTTCAACAACTTCAATATGACCCGTGGTTCCTGTGCAAATAGTCTCGTATGTAGGATTGTCAGTGTGACCACCTGCATATCCTGATATTACTTTTTTGACACCTGGGATTTCTTCAAAGAGCACTTCAACTCCCCAAAAACATCCAGCTCCTAAAACTAATTTTGCATTCATTACTTAACATAAAAGTTTTTTTATATATGTTAAAGGTCAAAATTAAATATATTCCAAATAAAATTAATACTTGTAATGGATACAGAGATAAGCATTGGCAAACTTTCTAGTCTGAAGATTTGGATTACCAAGAATCACAAAAGCAAAGACGATTGGTCTAGGAGCAAAAAATTTATCATTATAAAAATAACAACACACGACGGAGTTGAAGGGTGGGGGGAAGCATTCTCTATTCATCTCAGAGAAAAGGCAATTGCAACAATAATAATCGAGTTGTTTAAAGAAATATCAAAAATCAAAAACTTATCAATAAACTCATTATATAATAAAATATCTTTACTCAGCGATGATCATAAAGGACTAGATTTCAGTTCTGCCACAAGTGCAATTGAAATTGCAGCATGGGATATAGCTGGTAAATTGAAAAATCTACCTTTGAATTGTTTACTAACAGACAATCCTAAGCCCGATGTATCTATTTATGTTACGTGTTGGAGTGATCTAAGAAAAGATGAAGAAGATTACTTAGATCAGGTAGAAAAATATTTTGAAAAAAAATATGGAGGTATTAAAATTTACCCATTATTTGAAAACACTTCAAACTCAGTTAAGTTTGTCGATAGAGTAAGAAAAATAGTGGGAATGGAATACCCTCTCATGCTAGACTTAGCCATACCTAAAGATTTAGATCAAACAAAGACCTTCTTAAAAGAGGTATCTTTTTTGAAGCCCTATTGGATCGAAGAGCCGGTTGAAGGAGAAAATATTAGCCTACTCACCGAAATTAAAAATAGTTTTGATATGAAAGTTGTGACTGGCGAAAAACAGAGTGGCCTCCCACATTTTAAAGAAATTATTAAGAGAAATGCGGCAGATATACTTAATCCTGATATTTCAGGAGTAGGAGGAATTATTGATATGCTTAACGTATCAAAGGAAGCTTTAGATAATGATATTTCTATTTCTCCTCATTGTTGGAATTCTATGTCAGTGTCCGCATCCGCGATGCTTCATGTTTGTTCAAGCATACCAAATTCCGAAAAGGCAGAAATATTCCCTGATTACATAGAATTCACAAAAGAGTTTTGTGAGTTGCCTTTTAATATCGTAGAGGATAAAGCAATACTTAATCAGTCTGCTGGACTTGGGATGGTAATTCATGAAGATACTTTATCAAAGTTAAGTACTTATAGGACGGATGAAAAAAATTAATGACTGACGCAAACTATCTTTTT
Organism: Pelagibacterales bacterium SAG-MED32; assembly: GCA_014653725.1. Classification (GTDB taxonomy): domain Bacteria; phylum Pseudomonadota; class Alphaproteobacteria; order Pelagibacterales; family AG-422-B15; genus CACNXQ01. The sequence continues at coordinate 3,660 of JACWEC010000014.1, forward strand.
GATAAAATTTTTAAATCTAATGAAACTAAAGAAAAAATATTTTTAATTAATGAGAGTAAAAAGTTAAGCTATATAGAATTTCATGAGGTAGTTAATAAAATCTCTAATTATCTAATAGAGATTGATTTGTATCCAGGTGACCGCGTTGCTGTCCAAGCAGAAAAAAACATTATTCAATTAGCATTATATGTCGCTACCATCAAAGTTGGTGGTGTATATCTACCACTCAATACAGGATATACTCTAAATGAGTTAGAATATTTTTTTAATGACGCAAAACCTAAGGTGATTGTTGTCGATGATAAAATCCAAAGCAAAATAGATAGCATTGCAAGCACTTCATCAGCTTCAATCCTAACATTAAATTTAGATGAAAGCGGTTCTCTTACTGAAAGAATTAAAAACTGCTCAACAGAGTTTCATGCAATTGCTCGAAGTGAAAATGATTTAGCGGCTATTTTGTATACATCGGGAACTACTGGAAAATCAAAAGGCGCGATGTTATCGCATAGAAATTTAGTTTCTAATTCAGAAGTTTTAAGAGATTTTTGGAAATTTACAGAAAGTGACGTGCTCTTGCATATGTTACCGATCTATCACACACACGGTCTCTTTGTCGCTTGTAATCTATTGGCAATTGTTGGTGGATCAATGATTTTTTTAGAAAAATTTGATGTTAAAAAAGCGATATTCTGGATGAAAGATTCAACTTCAATGATGGGAGTACCTACCTTTTATACAAGACTGCTAGCAAGTGAAGAGTTAAATACTGAAAGCACTAAACATATGCGACTATTTATTTCAGGTTCTGCACCGCTGTTATCTGAAACTCATATAGATTTTGAAAAACGAACTGGTAAAAAAATTCTTGAGAGATATGGAATGACAGAAACTAATATGAATATTTCAAATCCATATGATGGGGAGAGAAAAGCGGGAACGGTTGGCATTCCTCTTCCTGGTATTGAAATTAGGGTAGTTAATGAGGAGGGAAAAGAAGTAGAAAATGGAAAAATAGGTACCATTGAACTTAAGGGTGAAAATGTTTTTCAAGGATATTGGAAAATGAAAGAAAAAACTGAAGAAGCATTTAAGAAGGATGGGTTCTTTATAACAGGCGATTTAGGACAGCAGGACGATAATGGTTATTTTACTATTGTAGGAAGAGATAAGGATATGATTATAAGTGGTGGGTTAAATGTTTACCCTAAAGAAATAGAAGATGTATTAAATGAATTACCAAATGTATTAGAGTCAGCTGTTTTTGGAGTACGACACAATGATTTTGGTGAGGCAGTTGTTGCAGCTGTTGTCGTAAACGATGATAAAAACGATGAAAATCAAATAATTGATTTTACAAAGGATAAAATTGCTAAATACAAGCAGCCAAAAAAAATTATTTTCATGGATAGCTTGCCAAGGAATTCAATGGGCAAAGTCCAAAAAAATTTATTACGGAAAAATAATCAGAATTTATTTAAGGGTTAGCCCTTATCCAATTATTTATTTCTTCAACAAATAGTTCGTCTTGAGGAGAATTAAGAATTCCAATTATATCATGATAGTTGAAACCTCCTAAGTTAGTATTGTTATTAATTATTTTCTTAGGTCCTTTCCATTCTTTAAAGATCTTTTTAACTCCTTCAGCTTTTACAACCTTATCTTTTTCTTCGTAAAAGACCAAAAGAGGCAGATTTGTTTTTGGAAATTCAAGATTTCTTCCTGAGTAAGCAGCTTTCCAAAGTTCTTTTGGGAGCGTTCTGTGAAATTCATTAACCCAAAAAGGATCCCATTCTTTATTTGGCAAACTAAAATAACCAGGAAAATTGAATTTATAGTTACTTTTAAAAAATAATCCTGTGGCCGCTATGAAATACGGAAGCGATAGTTTTGGGGTCCAAGGTGCAATGAGCACTAAATGACTAACTTTTTTCAGCATTTTCTGGTCCTTAGCTGCCATTAATGCGAAAGAGCCCCCAGCTGAGAAACCCATCAATATCACTTTTTCGCCTATTTTATTTCCTACAGTAATGGCTTCAGCCGCATCTTCGAGGAAATTTTCAGCTTTTACATTTTTTGTGGAGTCAAATCCTGATCCATGTCCGGCTAGCCTCGATATAAATAAATTAGCCTTCAATTTTTCTGCAACTTTTACTAAGACATCTTCTTGCTGATATCCTGTAGCAAAACTTCCGTGAAGATAAACTATTGAATATTCAGTTTTAATTTTTTTATCATCATTCCATATTATTTTCTTCCTTGCTTTTGCGTCAGTATTCTTAAAGTCTAATTCTTTTTCAGCAATGTATCTTTCTACATCTTTACCTATAACAATTTCAGGGAAACTTACTTTTATTGTATTGAATAAATATGGCAAAGTTACTCCAACAATGAAGAGAAGGGGGATTATTAAAATAATAGAAGCTATAATTAAGACTCGATAAATCTTAAATCTGGTCGCTCTAGACATTTACACTTGTATATGAGCAAATTTTATTACCGTCTGGATCTCTTACATAAGCATAATAAACGTTACTATCATGCGGTCGAAATCCAGGATTACCCTCATTCGTTGCTCCAAGACCAAGAGCAATTTGGTGAAATTTTTCTACTTGCTCTTTTGTTTTGGTAAGAAAAGATATTTGTGTACCATTTCCAAATGTAACAGGCTCTCCATTAGCAGGTTTGGTAATATAGAATTCTACATCTGCATTTCCCTCATGAGCGTAACCTATGCAAACTTCATCTTCATACATTGAACCCATTCCTAAGACAGCTAGAACTTCATCATAGAAGGCTTTGGAAGTATTTAAATTACTTGACCCAACCATAACGTACCCTTTCATATTAAATCCTTTCTATGAATATTTTTTTGAGGTTACTTCTTCAAGCATGAGTATCATTTTAGTTTTATACTCTTCATCTGTAGCTGAGTCAGTTTCTAAAACAGAAAAAAAACCAGCCACAACATTAGTTTCTAAATTAATCATCAAAAACTGTCCTCCATATCCAGAATGCCCAATCCAATTATTCGATTTCATTGTTTGATTTGCATAATAAACATATTTTCCATCTTTTAAGTGCATATATTTTGGACCTTTATTAGATAAAGTTTCGTTAATAAATTTCTCTGAGCCGATAATTCTATCTCTTATTCCTCTGCCTCTTCTTGAGAACAAGAGACCCATACGTAAAAAATCTCTTGTCATAAGGCAACCTCCACCAGATAACCATGGCATTCCACCCCGATCAGTAGCCATATACAAGCCATCTTCGAAACCCATGGCTTCAACAGAAGAAAGAAGCCAGTCGCGCAATTTTCGATCACTTATTTTTTCGATTAATAGTGCAATAACATCACTGTTTGCTGACTTATAATATGCATTATCTGTATTATTTGCCACGGAACCACTCACATCTGTTTCAATTTTATTTAGAAAATCTTCTTGTAAGACTTCATTCGTGCCTTCATCTGGTATTCGCCAGCCACCCACAGTTTCGTGCATAAATGATGTTGAATAAGGATCAGTATAATCTTCAGTGAAAGCATTAACTATATTCATGTTTAAAACATTTTGAACAGTTGCCTTGGCGTAACCACTTCCAATATTGGGTAGATAATATGAGATAGGTTTTTCTAATTGCAATTTGCCTTTTTCTAAAAGCTCACCAATAAATAAATTAAGAAACATTTTTGAGATTGACATGATTGTTTGTGGCTGCGAAGAAGAGAAATCTTCCGCGTATTTCTCATAAAATATATCTTGTCCTTTTCCTACAATCAGAGAGCAAAACGATTTATGACTAGTCATTTCCTTTACTGACGATATTTCTCTAATTTCATTTTTGGTATTTTCATTTAATGTCAGAACATAATCTGACCTTAATAAAATTCCGTATCTATTAATTTTGTGAAGGTTTCTATAGCCAGTTCTCCGATACTCGGGAAGATTCCATTTAGCCTTATTATCACGTAAAGTTACAAGAGTGGAATTTGGAGTGTGAGCCAGCTTATTATTCATTTATTATATTGGGTTGTATTTTTGAACGATTAAAAACTTCTTCATAGCACTTTCCAACATGAATCACTTTTGCATCTGATTTGTTTTTACCAATTAATTGCATTCCCATCGGAAGTCCTTTTTCATTAAAGCCAACAGGGACCGAAATGGTAGGCAGCTGGAACATACTCGCAAATACTGTGACTTCCATCCAACGATGATATGTGTCCATTTGAGTTTCTTGGATACTTTTTGGGAAATCTATTTCTTTATCAAATGGAAACAGTTGAGCAGAAGGCAAAGCAAGAATATCGTATTTATCAAAGAAACCATCAACATAAGAGTGATCCTTATGATATTGATTAATAGCACTGGAGATCTCAACTTCCTTTATTTTTTCTCCTTGTTCATATTCCCATTTAGCAGGAAAGCCTAACTCTTCAAAATTTTGAATTTGCATAGCAGCAAGATCATCAAATGTTATTTTTGACCTGAGATTACACCATACTTGCCATAATTTTTTAGGATCTATATTTATATTGCATTGCTCAATTGATATTTTCTTTTCTGCAGTAGCAAATTGATTTAAAGCAACTTCACATAATTCTATTATTCCCTTTTCAAAAGTATAATTTTCAACAAAGTTGCTCAACCAGCCAATTCTTATTTTGCTATTTAAATTTTTTTCAATTGATCGAAAAGAGCCTTCAAAGCTATATGAATAATGATCTTCATCATCTTGGCCTGATACAGAATCCAAAAAAATACTCAAGTCTTCTGGTGTTCGAGCAATGCCTCCTGGGGTTGTTAATACAGGATATTTACTTTCTGCTCTTTTATCAGGAATGAGTCCAGGACTTGGTCGAAAACCATATAAGTTTGTATATGCCGCAGGGTTTCTGCAAGACCCCATCATATCAGTCCCATCTGAAAATGGAATAAGGCAACTGGCTACAGCAGCAGATGCTCCTCCGCTTGAACCACCTGGAGATAGACTAAGGTCATATGGATTAGAAGATGTCTTAAATAATTTATTCTTTGTGTGTGATCCTATTGCTAACTCTGCCATATTTGACTTTCCAATAATAGTAGCACCTTGTTGCTTTAAATTTTTTACAATTAATGAATCATTCTGTGGAAATGCATTTTGATATTCAGGCATTCCATAAGTAGTTGGCAACTCTTTGACATCAAACAACTCTTTAGTGGCAAGTGGTAGTCCAAATAAAATTTGTTTGATTTTAATATCTTGTTTTAAGGAATCTTTTTCTTGAGCTTTTTTTATAATCCAATCTCGATCTCTTAATGATACAATTGCGTTGAGCCGGGGATTAAGTTTGTCAATATTTGTTAAGTATTCTTGAAAAAGTTCTTCAACTTTTATTTCTTTTTTATGAATTAAATCAATTTGCTCCTGTAAAGATAATTGAGTAATCATTTTTGAAGCTTTTTATCGAGCTCCAAAAATGCTTGTCTTAACAAGTTCTCTTACATCATCTAACGTAGCAGCTCGTGGGTTAGTGCCAAAAGCCGTATCAATCATTGACTTCTCAGATATTCTCTCAATGCAATTTTCTGGAACTCCAATTTCATTTAAGCCTCTTGGAATTTTAATCCTATCAAGTATTTTTTCCATATTTTCAATGAAGCGACCTGAGGAATGTTCAGTATATTGCATGGCTTGTGACATTCTTATTACTTTCTCCTCCATATCAGGAAGATTAAATCTAAGAACTGCAGGTAAAATAATTGCGTTAGTTAAACCGTGGTGAGTATTAAATTCAGCTCCAACCATATGGGCAATTGCGTGCACAAGTCCAAGCCCCTTTATGAATGAAATGCCTCCTAAACATGATGCCACCAACATTGCACCTCGCGCTTCTAGATTATTCGGTTCTTCGACAACAGTAACTAATGATTTGGAGATTAAATATAAGCTTTCAAGAGCAGCGCCATCACATAAAGGATGAAAACCTGGCACGCAATAACCTTCAATAGAGTGTATCATTGCGTCTGCCCCCGTCCATGCAGTAAGATTTGACGGCAAACCCAAAGTTAGCTCAGGATCAAGTATGGCTAGGGAAGGCTTGAGATCAGGATGCATTATGCAAAGTTTAATTCCTTGTTTAGTATCCGTAACCATTGCAGTACTTTCAGTCTCTGCTCCAGTACCTGCTGTTGTTGGTATTGTTATAAGTGGAGGAAATTTATTATCAGGTCCTATTTTTTGTGGGGTTTTTTCCCACTCAAAATCAAATAATTCAATTTCATTATTGGCAGTTAGACAAATTGATTTTCCACCATCCATCGCACTACCACCACCAATCGCAATTATCGCATCATGATTATTATTTCTAAATAATTGTTTCCCCTCTGAAATTTCATCATCTCTCGGGTTTGGAGAAATCTTTGAATAAATTCCTGAACTTACTTTTGCTTTTTTTAAAATTTCAACCAGCTTATCTATAAACGGAAGATTAACGCTTCCGCTATCTGTGACAATAAGTGGATTTCTTATTTGATTTTCATAACAATAACCTCCGATTTCAGCTAATCTACCTGGACCATAAGATATTGGAACTGGAAACCCCCAATCTTGAGGAGTTAATATTTCCTCTTTGTCTAAATTAAAGAGTGGCATAAATTAATTTTATATTTTCTTAAGATGATGTCATTGATTTTAAAACAATTGAGCGATCTATTTCGCCAATGAGCTCACCACTGTTTGCATCAATTACTGGATAGGTTTTATCAGAGTCGGCAATTTGGTTAATTAAATTATCAATTTTTGTGTCACTCGCAATGCAGTCACTACCTTTTGCAAACATAGCTTTGGTCTCTCCACAGCATTCAGTTCTTGCGCATTTTCCTGCGCTTAAGACTTTATACTTCGGCACATCTTCAGTAAAATCTTTAACATACTGATCAATAGGATTTGCAACAATTTCTTCAGGTGTTCCAACTTGCGAAATCTCCCCATCTTTCATTATAGCAATATGATCTCCCATTTTAATTGCTTCCGAAAAATCATGTGTAATAAAAACCATTGTCTTTTGAACTAATTTTTGAATACTTAATAACTCGTCCTGCATTTCTCTTCTGATAAGAGGATCGAGAGCTGAAAATGGTTCATCAAAAATTAATATCTCAGGATCAACCGCAAGTGCTCTTGCTAATCCAACTCGTTGTTGCATGCCACCAGATAATTCTCTTGGATAATGTTGGTCCCATCCGTCTAAGCCAACTAAGTTTAGTGTTTCCATAGATTTTTCTAATCTATCTTTTTTCTTTACGCCTCTGATTTCAAGACCATAACCAATATTTTCAATAACCCTACGGTGAGGAAAAAGTCCAAAGTGCTGAAAGACCATACTCATTCTATTTCTTCTTAATTCTGTTAAATCTCTGTTGCTCATTGTGGTAACGTCTTGACCATCAATGCTAACTTGCCCCGCTGTTGGCTCAATTAATCTTGATAAACATCTAACCAGAGTTGATTTGCCACTTCCAGAAAGTCCCATGACGACAAATGTCTCACCTTTTTGAACTGAGAAAGTTACATCTTTTACAGCGACGACGTGTCCAGTTTTTTCCTGCACCTCGCTTCTTGATAGAGTTTTGTCCAGATTAGAAAGTACATTCTTTTCGTTGGGTCCAAATACCTTCCAGATATCAGTGCATACTATTTTATCGTTTTTTTCCATTATTTATGAGTGATATATTTGCTGAATGTTATACTATGTTGAGGATTTTTGAATAACTTATTTTAATTTGTAAATTCTAAATTTATTATGGCTTTTACTCAAGATACTTCTGCTTTCTCATCAAAAAACAATTATCAGAATTTAATTATCCCTGGAATAATATTTGCTGCGTTGCTATTTTCAATATGGTTAGTATTTCAAAGTGAAGACGTATCTGAATTTCCAGTTTTTGTTACTGACTCTTTTACATTTACCGCATGGGTCAATCAGGGTGAGGATTTCTTAAAAGATAATATTAAAGTATACACTAGAGCGGTTGCTGCTTATGTAAAAGAACTTTATTGGATGCTTGAAGATTTTCTTTTAGACTCTTCTTGGGTATTTATTGTAGCACTATTGCTTATACCTTCTCTTGCATTTGGAGGAATAAAACTTGGTTTCCTTGTTTTGTTTGGAACAATGTATTGGGGAATGGTTGGACTCTGGGGTTCTGCTATGGAAACTTTAGCTCTTATGGGGCTATCAGTATTTTTGTCAGTTTTAGTTGGCGTCATACTTGGTATTTTTTGTGCTTTAAGCGATCGATTTGAAAGGAATATGAAACCTGCTCTTGATGTTATGCAGGTGATGCCAGCTTTTGTTTATCTAATTCCAGCAATGTTTTTCTTTGGTATTGGTGGTGCCCCAGCAATACTTGCGACAATGATTTACTCAATGCCACCGATCATTCGATTGACAAATTTAGGTATACGTCAAGTTCCAAATGAAACAATAGAGACTGCTACTGCATTTGGCTCAACAAAAAGTCAAGTTTTGTTTAAAGTACAAATTCCACTCGCACTACCCAGCATAATGATGGGCGTTAACCAGACAATTATGATGGCTTTAGCTTTAGTTGTTTTAGCAACTTTTATTGGTGCTCAAGGATTAGGTTCAGATATTTGGGTGTCGATCAAAAAGCTTGAAGTAGGCGCAGCATTAGAGGGAGGCTTTTGTGTTTTGTTAATGGCAATTATGTTTGATAGATTTGGCAAAGCAGCTAGTCGAGAGACTGTAACGCTTCCAGTTGACAGTCAGAAGTTCTATCTGCTTCCACAGACATGGGATATTTATCCTACAGCGAGATATATTGAGAAACCGTTACAGTACATTCATCTTGCTGTGGCTTTTATATTTTCAAGCATTATTAGAATTTTCTCTTTTGTAATTAATTTAGTAGTTTCATTGTTTAATAAAGACTACGGAAAATTAATTGAACAATTTATAAATGCTCATTATTTCATGTTCTCAGGGATATTCATCTTATTGGGAATAATTTATTATGACTCAAATATTGCAACCATTGGAAGTTTTCCTGACTCATGGAACTTATCAATCAGAGATGAAATAGCAGCAGGTGTTAAGTCATTAACAGTAAACCCAACATTTATTGAAATTACTCGCTCTATTCGGGCTACAGTTGTGATTTATCTTTTAAGACCTCTTGATACCTATCTAACGTATCTTCCTTATTGGTTCACAATTGGAGCATTAGTTTTAATTAGTTGGAAGGCTGTCAATTTGAGATTTGCGATTGTGACAGCTTTTTTATTAGCATTTATTGGAGCATGCAATATTTGGACTGAAGCGATGATTACTTTATCTTCAGTTCTTATCTCAGTTCTTTTATGTTTTGTGATAGGGGTTCCAATTGGCATTATGGCCTCGTACAGTAAAAGATTTCAAAATATCAACGAGGTCATCTTAGACGCAATGCAAACACTCCCTTATTTCTGTTACCTTGTTCCTGTTTTGATGTTCTTTGGCGGAGGATCATTTTCTGCATTACTTGCAACAATCATCTATGCTATACCTCCAATTATTCGTCTTACGGTCTTAGGCTTGTCACAGGTGTCAACAACTTATTCAGAGGTATCGAGATCATTTGGAGGCTCAACCTTACAAACATTAAGTAAAATTAAATTTCCTCTTGCGGTACCGAGCTTAGTGATGGGTTTCAATCAAACAGTAATGATGGCTTTTGCAATGCAAATTGTCACTCCATTAATTGGAGGAAAAGGCCTTGGACTTGAAGTTTTTAACGGCTTAGCTCGTTCTGATACGGGCAGAGCGCTTGCAGCCGGTATTGGAATTTGCCTGTTAGCAATGATAATTGACCGTATAAGCCTTGCTTACACAAAAAAACAAAGAGATGCCTTAGGTTTATAGATATAATTTTTATATCTTTTTGTTTATTTAATCTTTCAAAGAAACTTCATAAAGCAGTTTACTAATTGATCTTTTTTAGGCTAAAATTAATCATTAATTAATTAATAAAGGGGAAAATTTAATGAAAACATCATTATTTTTAAAAACTTTTACTGCCCTTATATTGTCGTCTTTTCTCGTATTCTCAGCGGGTACAGCGCACGCAAAACGCTTAACTGCTGCTGTTGCTGACTGGACTGGAGGAGAGATTACATGTCAAGTTGCAGTAAGCATGTTAGAGCAAGAACTAGGATATCGTGTAGATAGAATAGAATTTGCATCAGGGACTGGTCTTTGGGAAGCTATCGCTGCCGGTGATATTGACTTCGCATGTGAGAGCTGGCCGAGCTATGCAGAGGCTGACGAAGTAATGCTCAATGAGCCACTATATTATGAAGGCGAAGTTGTTCAAGAGTACTCAGGATCTGGTGAAGTAATAGCATTTACAACTGGTATCATTGGTGCGTCAGATTATTATGTACCGAAATATTTTGTTGATGCTAATCCTGACTTTAAGGGTTGGGAAGATCTTAATAAATTTAAAGATCAATTCGCAACAGTTGAGACTGGTTCTAAAGGACGACTTATTGGATGTCCAGTAGCAGGTTGGAACTGCCATGATCAAAAAAGACTTGATATCATGGGAATTGATTTTGAAGCAGTTGAACTTGGAACAGAGGTTGCACTATTAGCAGAGGCACAAGGTTCTTACGATAGACAAGAGCCTTTCTTAATGTACCTTTGGGAACCTCACTTTTTCTTTGGTAAAAATGAAATGGTAGGAATTGGTCTTCCTCCTCACCAGCCTTGTGATTCTTTCACTGAGGCAAACAACTGGCAAGATTGTGGTATGGGATCTTGGCCTGCAAGTAACTGGGCTAAAGATTACACTATGAACTACATGAACCCAGAAACTATGCAAAGTCCTGAAAATGCTGAAGCACTTGCATTCTTTAAGAAAATGAAGTTTGCGAACGTCGACCAAGCAAAAATGCTTGTTAGAGTAGGCGATGATGGCTTATCTGTTGAAGAAGCAGTTCAAGAATGGAAAGACAGTACTAACGATTGGCAAGCTTGGCTTCCATAAGACTGTTCAACCAAAGTTAAAATTTAAGGCCTTGTATAATTATACAAGGCCTTTTTTTTACTCTATCATTGAGTAATGAATGCTCGCCATCAATATCATTACAGCATTAGCTTTGCATTGCTGATTGCAGCTGGATTATGGGGATTATTTTGGATACCCCAAAGAGCACTTGAGTCCGGCGGCTTAACTGGTGGCTGGGCTACTATTTCACAAATGATCATTCCCTTTTTAATTCTGCTTCCAGTTGCTTTCTGGAGAAAATACAAAGGCAATTCATTTGGTCTTGATTATCCGATTATAGGACTGTTATTTGGCGCTGGTATTGCATGTTACGCGAACAGTTTTCTATTAACAGATGTGGTAAGAGCATTAATTCTATTTTACATAACTCCAGTTTGGACAACGGTTTTTGAAGTGATATTTCTTAGGCAGCTTCCGCGCTATTACAGATATATTACTCTTGTTCTTGCATTGTCTGGAGTTTGGATTGTATTTGGACAAGATGGATTTATTCCAATACCTCAAAATTCTGGTGACTGGATAGCACTATTAGGGGGTATATTTATTGCAGCCTCAGCAGTTCGAATGGAAGTAAAAAAACCAGAGGGCATTTTTCCAATTCTTTTTTCATTCTTTTTTTATGGTGGTATATTTACTTTAGTACAAGCCTACTTTCTTAGAGATGTGATGGGCTCTGCACCATCAATGGAGTCTTGGCTTACAATGATGCCATGGCTCTTACTAATAGCCGTCTTATTTCATCTACCAACTAATGTGGTTATACTGGGAGCACCCAGTAGAATTGGGGCAGGATTATTCTCTATAATCATTCTTTTTGAAATTGTAGTTGGCACGTTTAGCGCTGCAATATTAACAGATGAACTCTTTGGTTGGAGAGAGGTATTAGGAAGTTCATTTATAATCTTAGCTGGATTGACAGAAATATTTTTAGCCTCGAAAGAATCAACTAAACTCAGTAAATAGTTTTTATGAAGAATATTTTTATAATCTCATTTCTCATTTTACTTACAAATTCAAACTTATATGCTGAGGATATAAAAATTAATAAAACTAAAAATCATTATTTAACAGCTAAGCCAATTAATGAACATTTTATGACTTCTGAAGAAATTGTTCGAGCGGGAGTACAATCTCAGAAATTTTATTTACCGCATGGCTCCTGCAATGGTCAGGATTGCAAATGGTCAGCTCAAAGAACAGAAAGAGAATTAAAACTTCTTCATAAATCGAAAAAAAAACTTGGTAACCCTGTTTATTACGCTTGGAGTATATTCTTTCCTGATGAATTTGATATTAACTGGACTGGTAGTAAAATGATTGTGGGGCAAGTGAAGATGAAAGGCGTCGGTATGCCAATTTGGGAAATACACACAAGAGGTGCAGGTTTTAATATAATAGCACATCATAGTATCAATAAAGCAAAATTTTATTGTGGCAAAATAAATAAAGGGGAGTGGACTGATATAATAATTAAAGCAGATTATGCAAAAGAAAAATCTTTAGACAATAATTATAAATTCTTCGAGACATGGATTAATGGAGAATATAAAGAAACCTGTTCTCATAATTATCCTATAGTTAAAGAAAAAACTTTTAAGGAGTCAAATTCTAATGTCGGCAACTCGGCCGGAAAGGTTAACTTTAGATATGGAATTTATCGACCTAATGTTGGCAGATGGCTTGAGAGAAAAAACGCAAATAAGCCTGAAAAAATAGATTATTTTAATGATCCAGATGGTGGTGAACGAGTTATTACGCATCCTTTTAAGCTTAACTGGGAAGTTAAAATACCTGCAGCATTAATTTATTATGATGAGATTAGAGTAGGTAATAGCAAAGATCAGGTTGATATTTCAAAGGTGAATAAACCTGTAGATTAAGTCAATTCTCGAAAACTAAAAATTTATAAAAATAATTTATAAATTATTTAGTAATTTTATATGATCAACCGTTGTGCCACAGCAACCTCCAATAATCTGTGCTCCTGCGTCTTTCCATTTTTTGGCTTCGACTAAATAATCATTTGGCTGAATTACATTGCTCATGTCATAGTGTGGAAAATTAAATACGGCTACTTCTGGATAAGCCATTATAGGAAGATCGTATATTTCCTTAAGTTCTTTTACACTTTCTTCTATTACGCCAATATCACAATGCATTATACCAACTGCATCCAATTTATGGTGTTTAACATTGCTGATCATTTTTTTAAAACTATACTCATAGTCAGTAGTAAGGGCTATCAAGCCATCTTTGTTTCTAGAAGAAAACCCAGCCCATACAGGTAAACCAACTTTGCTTGCTGAATCAAAAATTATATCAATTCGATCTGGCCTATACATCAGCTCCAATAAAATAAAATCACATCCGTTATCCGCTAAAAAAAATGCCAGCTCATCAAAAGATTTTTGAAAATATTCCGGGGTAAGTTTCTTGATATATTTATCTTTTTCTTCTTGCGATCTAAAAGCATCTTCATACGGTATTTGGTGAGATAAGGATCCTGCCACAAGCACATCATCTCGACCACATTCTTCTCTTGCCTGGATTGCTGCATTTATTGCAGCTAGATTAATTTCTTCAAATTTATCTTCAACCCCAGCTACTTCTAATATCATTCGATTTGAAGCATAGGTATTTGTTGTAATTATTTTTGCTCCAGCATTAATATAGTCTTTATGGATTTGTTTTAGAATATCGAACTCAAGCGAGGCAGTTGCGCACCACGAGTTATCCATTTTAATACCTCTGTTTTCAAGTTCAGATCCAGTGGCTCCATCAAGCAATATAGTTTCCCCTGAACGAAGAACCTCTAAAAATTTTTTATACCTTTGATTCATAGCTTGTTAATTATCGTTTAAAGATTAATTAAGTAAATATATTATTATGAAAATGATTTACTTTTTCTCATTTTTTAGTTTATAAAGTCGGATCAATTTGGAGATTGCTTATGTCAAAAGGTATCATTTACACACCCAGAGTTAGAAAGTCACCTTTCTTTGAGGAAACTATAAAGTCTGGAGCAACTAATTTCACTACTTACAATCATATGACGATGCCTGTGGGATACACTACACCTGAGCAGGAATATCATTCATTAATAAATGATGTGACATTATGGGATGTTGCAGCTGAAAGACAAGTTGAAATTATTGGAGAAGACGCTGCAAAATTTGTTCAGTACATGACTCCAAGAAACCTATCAACTTTCAAAGATGGATTTTGTCGATATGCATTCATGACAGATGAAGATGGTGGAATTATAAATGACCCTCTTATATTAAAATTTAATGAAAATAAATTTTGGTTGAGTATAGCAGACTCAGATGCAATTCTCTGGTGTAAAGGGATAGCTCATTCAGGCAAATTTAATGTTAAAATTTCTGAACCAGAAGCATGTCCACTATCATTGCAAGGACCAAGATCAAAAGAACTCATGAGAAAAATAACAAATGATGACCCTATCATCATGGGATTGAAATATTACCAATTTATTGAAACTAATTTATTTGGTATTGATATAATAATCGCAAGAAGTGGATGGAGTAATCAGTTTGGATACGAAATATATATTACACGCGAAGCTGATGCTTCTATATTATGGAGTTCATTAATGGAAGCGGGCAAAGAATTTAAAATTGTACCAAGTTGTCCAAATCAAATTGATCGAATTGAAGCAGGCATGATTTCACACCAAGGTGATACTTCATTGGAAGAGAATCCATTGGAATTAAATCTTCCTAAATTCTACGATCTTGATCAGGAGAGTGATTTTGTAGGCAAAGAGGCTTTACTAAAAATTAGGGAAGAGGGCATCAAGAAACAGTTCACGGGATTCAAGATTTCAGGAAAAAAAATTGGTTACAACATGGCTAGGATTCCTCTATTTGATAGCAATTCAGAACAAAAAGGCTTCATAAGCAGCACAATTTATAGTCCAAATTTTGGATGCAACATTGCTCTTGGATATATCGATATTAGCCTTACGAGTTCTGAGGACATATTTAAAATTAGTCATGATGGTGAAGATAGAGATGTCGAAGTGGTACCTTTGCCATTTAGTTCAAGACTTGAAAAAATGGAATAATGTTTTCTCAAAGTAGAATTAATCAACTTCTATTTGTATCAATTATCATATTTGCCATTATTGCAGGAGCCATGCGGTAAATAAAATTTCTGAGATTGTACTCCCGCTCGAACAATTTCTTCAGAAGTCATAAAATGTTCATTAATTGGCTTAGCCGTTAAATA
>JACWEC010000015.1 GCA_014653725.1 Pelagibacterales bacterium SAG-MED32
GAATAACTGTCAGCGAAATTATCATTAACGATAGTGAAAGTAAGAAAAATCTTGAGTCAGTAAAAATCTTAACAAGCCATTTATTAAAAAATAAAGTTGATAGAAATGATACTCTGATTGCTCTTGGGGGAGGCGTAATAGGTGATCTCGTTGGATTTGTAGCAAGTATAACCCTAAGAGGTATTAACTTTATTCAAATTCCTACAACTTTACTTTCACAAGTAGACTCATCAGTTGGTGGGAAAACAGGAGTTAACACGCCACTTGGAAAAAATTTAATCGGTTCTTTTTATCAGCCTGCCCTTGTTATTTCTGACGTAGGCATATTAAAGAGCTTAAATAAAAGAGAGGTATTGTCAGGATATGCAGAAGTAATCAAGTATGGCATCATAATGGACAAAGCGTTTTTTAATTGGCTATTAAAAAACGATAAACATTTTTTGAATCAAAATGCTAATTACTTAATAGAGATAGTATATAAATCATGCAAAAATAAAGCAAAAATAGTAAATCAAGATGAAAAGGAAAAAAATATTAGAGCCTTATTAAACCTTGGCCATACTTTTGGACATGCTATCGAAGCACTTAATAATTATAAAAAAACAGTTGTGCATGGTGAAGCTGTTGCGATAGGAATAATAATGGCACTAGAGCTATCTTTCTTAGAAGGAAAAATATCAAAAGACATTATAAATAAAATAGTATCACATTTTGATAAAATAGGTATTAAAAGAAAGATACCAAAGCAATTAAAACAGCATTTAAACACTTCACAGTTTATAGAAGCAATGTCTTCTGATAAAAAAGTAAAAAACAAAAAAATAAATTTAATACTATGTAAAAGTATTGGTGAAGCTTATATCACTGATACTTTCAAACATAAGAACATGGAAAAGGTAATAAAAGATTTTTTAAACTAAATGTTATTTGAGATAATTATTTTATTTTTTGCTATTATTATACTTCTTGCATTATCTGCATTTTTCTCAGGATCAGAAACTGGATTGACAGCCAGTACAAGAAGTCGACTTACAGGTTTGCGAATGAAAGGTAGTAAAAATGCTGATGTTGCTCTTCAATTGCTAAATAAAAAAGAATCATTAATCGGTGCGATATTATTAGGTAATAACCTTGTAAATATTCTTGCTTCCGCATTGGCTACAAGCCTACTCATTAAAGTATTTGGAAACTCAGGTGTAGCTTACGCAGTAATAATCATGACGGCATTAATTGTGATCTTCGCAGAAATTCTTCCTAAAAGCTATGCAATTGCGAATGCGGAGAAATTAGCGTTGATTGTTAGTCCATTATTAAAACCACTGGTTACTGTACTGGCGCCCATTACATGGATTATGGAAAAAATAGTTTTTTATATTCTAGGAATTTTTGGAATTAAACATGATCAAAATTCTCGCAGTATATCTGTCGCCGATGAAATAAGAGGAACGGTAGACCTACATCATAAAGAAGGTAGACTATTTAAAATTGACAAGGATATGGTTACTGGAATTTTAGACTTATCTGAAATTGCAGTTGAAGATATTATGGTACATAGAAGCAACGTGTTTATGCTTAATATTGATGATGATCCTGAAAAAATTGTTAATCAGGTAATAGAAAGCCCATATACAAGAGTCCCAATATGGAAAGATAATAATGAAAATATAATAGGTTTAATACACGCTAAAAATTTACTGAAATTACTTAAAGAAAAGCAAACCCTTTCAATTACGCGGGAAGACATAAAGGACTCACTTATTAAAACATGGTTTGTTCCAGAAACAACTTCTCTGAAAGATCAACTTCAAATGCACCTTAATAGAAAAATTAAATTAGCAATGGTTGTAGATGAGTACGGAGTACTGAGTGGGATGATTAGCCTAGAAGATATTATAGAGGAAATAGTTGGCGAGATAAGTGATGAACATGATATTGAGCTTTCTGACATAAAGAGGAATCAAGATGGTTCAGTAAAAGTAAAGGGTTCGACAGAAATAAGAAATATCAATAGAAGTTTTGGATGGGATTTACCTGATGAGGAAGCGAATACGATTTCTGGACTTATAATAAATGAGTCAAGATCATTTCCCAAGACTGGTCAGATTTTTCAATATTATGGTTTTAAGTTTGAAATATTAGGAACTAATAAAAATATTATTACTCAAGTAAAAATATCTTCACTTAATTAGAGAGTATTCTGCTTCAGTATGCAACTTTAGTCTGATTGAGTGAATATCATCTAAAATTTCCTGTTCGAGTACTTTATGCACTTTTCTCTCTCTATCAATTCGTGATAGGTTTAGAAACTCTTCAGAAACTATAATAAGTTTTATATGGGAAGTATCTTTATTTTCGCCAGAATAATGGTTTTTGTGTTGGTCAGAAAAATTTATTATTTTGAAAAATGATGGTTTAAAAAAATCATTAATCTTCCTGTTTATATTTTTTTCAAGACTCATATATAATCATATATACTTAACATAATTAATTGCGATATGGATAACAGAAAATGTTCTTTTGAAAATTGCCCAAATGATGGAGAATTTAAAGCACCTTCATCGCCAAAAGAGCTTAAAAGGTATGTATGGTTCTGTTTGAAGCATATTAGAGAATATAATAAAAAGTGGAATTATTTCTCTGATATGTCTGCTGACGAAATCGAAGAGTTTATTGAAAACGACATCATAGGCCACAGAAAAACCAAAAAAATAGGCACGAATGATGTGAATTACTTCGAAAAAATATCAAAAATCTCCGAACAGATGTTTTCTGGCATGAATAATCTTGAAAACCTGAATATGCACCCTAGTTTTTATAGTTCTAAATATCTAAATGCGCTAGCAACTTTAGGTATGGACAAAAAAGAAAGTTCATTAGAGGATATTAAATCTAAATTCAAAAAGATTGTAAAAGAACTTCACCCTGATACAGTTGGACTGAATGAAGAAAACAAAGAAAAACTTACTAAGGTTCTAGAAGCCTACAAAATAATAAAGGATCAACATGACAGCAACAGAAAACCTAATTCAAAATAAGCCTGACATTTCTATTTCAGTAAATCAGGCCTTTGGCATTGATACAGATTTACACGTTGAGGGATTTTCAAAGAAGTCTGAATATGTTCCAGATATCGATAGCAGCTATTGTTTTGATAAAGCAACAACAATGGCGGTTTTATCAGGTTTTAAATATAATAGAAGGGTAATGGTCCAGGGATTACATGGTACTGGAAAATCTACCCATATCGAACAAATTGCTGCGCGGCTTAATTGGCCTTGTATTAGAGTTAACCTTGACAGTCATATAAGCCGAATTGATTTAATAGGTAAAGATGCGATCGTATTGAAAGAAGGCAAGCAAGTAACAGAATTTCAGGATGGAATTCTTCCTTGGTCATTACAAAATCCAACGGCATTAGTTTTTGATGAATATGACGCAGGCAGGCCTGATGTCATGTTTGTAATACAAAGAGTCTTGGAAGCAGATGGCAAATTTACACTTCTAGATAAAAATAGAGTTTTAAAACCAAATCCTTATTTTAGAATGTTTGCAACAACAAACACGGTTGGCTTAGGCGATACCACAGGCTTATATCATGGAACGCAACAGATCAATCAGGGTCAGATGGATAGGTGGAATATAGTGACCACACTAAATTATCTTAATTTTGAGCAAGAAAAACAAATCATGCTCTCAAAAGTTCCTTCGTTCAATACGCAAGAAAAGCAAGAAATCATTGAGCTTATGATTAAAGTGGCAGACCTATCCAGAAAAGGGCTATCAAATGGAGATGTATCAACAGTTATGAGTCCACGAACAGTTTTAACCTGGGCTCAAAATGCTGAGATATTTGACTTTAACTATGCAATGGCATTCAAACTTACTTTCTTAAATAAATGTGATGAGAGTGAAAGACAGATTATATCTGAATATTATCAACGCTGTTTTGGTGACGATCTCTCATTAGAACAGAATGAGTTTAACTTAATATAGTGAAAGAAGATATTTTAGAAGATATCAAAAGAGCTATCTCATCTGCTACAAGGGCTATTGCTGAAAACAAAGAGCTTGAAGTTGTGTTCGAAGATACCGGTTCTTCATCTGAAAATAAAATTGTTTTACCCCAAATAAAGTTAGATGTTAATCCTGAATCGCTTAGCCAGCTTAGAGGGAATGCTGATAATCAAGCCCTAAGATATAAATACCACAATCAAGACACTTTCAAAGAATACGAGCCCTCCGGAGAAAAAAATAGAAAGATTTATGAAATACTTGAAGATACTCGCATACAACTAATAGGCAGTAAATTGATGAGAGGTGTTAAAAATAATTTACATTCTCTCTATGAAGACAAATTCAAAGACAAAAATATTTCTGAAATCTCTAAACAATCTGATATTGATATTGAAGATGCTATTGATTTATATTTTAGAAATAAAGTCAGTCCTGATTATCTACCTAAAGATTCTGATAAAGCAATAAGTGTATGGAAGAAATGGCTTCAAAGTAGGATTGGCGACTCTTCCAATTCGCTCTTAAAGAATATTTATGATCAAAAAGTTTTTGCTGAAAATGTAAATAAATTAATAAATGACTTAGACTATTATGATGACCAAAATACTAATGATGAAAAGAATCAAGAGGAAAAGAATCAAAACACAGAACAACTTGAAAATAATGAATTGGATGAGATGGAGAATCAGTCATCTTTTAGTGATGATGAGGCCTCACAGTCTGAAGAGGAAGTGGGATATGAAGAAACAGAAATGAATATTGACCAGCAAGAAGATGACGAACTTTCAGAATTTGATGAAGGAAATAGTGAAAATGCAACACCTCAGTATAGAGCTGAGAATTCAAGTGAACAAATACTAAATGAGTACAGTATATACACTGAGGAATTTGATGAAATAATTACTGCTTCTAATATATGCGAAGATGAAGAATTAAACCGTCTTCGGGCTTATTTAGACCAACAACTAAAGTCGTATCAAACAATTATTTCTAGATTAGCTAATCGATTACAAAGGAAATTACTTGCTAAGCAAAATCGAAGTTGGGATTTTGATTTAGAAGAAGGCTTGCTAGATACATCAAGATTAACCAGGATTATAATGGACCCATATCACTCATTATCTTTCAAAAAAGAAAAGGATACTGACTTCAAGGATACAGTAGTTTCACTTTTAATTGATAATTCTGGATCAATGAGAGGAAGACCCATTACTGTTGCCGCCATGAGCGCAGATATTCTTGCCAGAACTCTCGAGAGATGTGGTGTGAAGGTTGAGATTCTTGGTTTTACAACAAAAGCTTGGAAAGGTGGCAAAAGTAGAGAGCATTGGATGCAGAACAAGAAAATTCCAGCACCAGGAAGATTAAATGATTTAAGACACATTATTTATAAAGCTGCGGATGAACCATGGCGTAGATCAAAAAAAAATTTAGGCCTTATGATGCGTGAGGGACTATTGAAAGAGAATATTGATGGAGAAGCACTTTTATGGGCACATAAAAGGTTGCAAGTCAGATATGAAGCAAGAAAAATTTTAATGGTTATATCCGACGGAGCACCTGTAGATGATAGTACTTTATCTGTAAATACAGGAAATTATCTTGAAAAACATTTAAGAGGTGTAATCGAATGGATAGAGTCAAAGTCTGCTATTCAATTGTTGGCTGTAGGCATAGGTCACGATGTTACTAGATACTACAAAAGAGCTGTTACCATAGTCGATGCTGAACAGTTAGCGGATGTTATGACAGAACAGTTGGTTGATCTATTTGAAGAGAGTGAGAAAAAAAGTAAAAGTCAGCTTGCTAACTAACTTTACTCGCAGCGATGCCCATTGCACGTTGTAATCTCTTTGCTTTAAGCGATAATTTCTTACTTTTTGTTTTTGTTAAGAATTCATCTATACCACCAAATTTCGAGACTGTTCGAATTGACGATGTAGCCACTGATAACTTTATTTTTTTATTTAACAATTCACTTTTAAAAGTTACCGCTTGAAGATTAACATTGAATTTTCTTCTGGTTTTGTTATTGGCTTTGCTTACGTTATTTCCAAACTGAACTTTTTTGCCAGATAAATCACATGCTTTTGTCATAATTCGTGTTAGTTAAAGATAATAATAAATATTGTCAATATGATTATTTATTCTGCAAATTCTGAGTAATAGCTTCAATAGCTTCAAACATTTGAATCTTACCATCCATCACTTTTTGTGACAATTGACTAATACTACCGTCTGCTCTGATTTTCTTTTGAATATTAAATTGGATTATTTCTCTAACCTCTTCCTCTATCCAATAAGTAAACTGTTTAGCACGCCTTTCATCAAAATTTTTATTTTTCTTATTTTGTGAGACTATATTTTGTATAGTTTCTATTACTTTTTTCATACCAGTTTGTTCAATGGCCGAGACAAGTAAGACCTCCTTATCAGCAGTATCATCTGATTTTTTATAATAACTTATTGCTGATTTATAATCAGAAGCAGTTTTAGAGGCTTCAGATTTTAGGTCACCATCATTTTTATTAACTATAAATATATCAGCATATTCTGTTATCCCTTTTTTTATACCCTGTAGCTCGTCTCCAGACCCTGGTCCTACAATTAAAGAAAATATATCTACTAAATTAGTTGCCATAGTTTCTGACTGACCTACGCCAACAGTTTCAATAAAAATAAAATCATATCCCGCTGCATCCAATATGATTGATGCTTCTCTTGTTCCAACTGAGATGCCCCCCAACGAACCTCTTGAGGGAGTAGACCTTATGAATGTATTGGGATTTTTAGAAATTTCTATCATCCTAGTTTTGTCACCCAGTATCGACCCTCCTGTAATCTGTGAAGATGGATCAATAGCTAAAATGCCAAGCTTATAATTTTTTTCTACCAGGTAACGACCAAATGATTCGATAAATGTTGATTTACCAACACCAGGCGGCCCTGAAAACCCAACACGAATTGATTTGCCTGGCTTATTTAATAGCTCTGAAATTAGTTTTCTACTTTCATTTTTATCATTTTCCCTAGAGGACTCTACTAATGTGATAGCTTTAGCAATTGCAGCTCTTTCACCTTTAATAATTTTTTCGACAAGCTGCATTTAATTATGTTCGTGAATTTTATCTGATATCAAATCAATGACCTTTTCTGCTGATTCAATAATATTTGAACCTGGACCAAAGATAGCTGAAATATTATTTTCATATAAAAAATTGTAGTCTTGCTCAGGTATAACTCCGCCAACAAAAACAATTATTTTTGACTTGGGATCTATTTCTTTAAGGCTTTTCATGAGCTCTGGTACAAGTGTTTTGTGACCTGCCGCAAGTGTTGAGACACCTATTGCGTGCACATCATTCTCGATTGCATCTTTTGCTACATCTTTTGGAGACTGAAATAAAGGACCCATATCAACATCAAATCCCATATCTGCAAATGACGTAGCAACAATCTTTGCTCCTCTATCATGACCATCTTGACCCATCTTAACTACCAAAACTCTAGGTCTTCGACCATTTTCCTCTTCAAAAATATTTACTTTTTTTGTTACATTCATAAAATCCTCATCGCCCTCAAAATGCTTTCCATATACCCCCGAGACACTTAAAGATGTTGCAAAATGTCTTCCGTATACTTGCTCTAACGCTTTTGAAACTTCTCCCACTGTTGCTCTATTTTTTATAGCATCAATTGAACGCGCTAACAAATTACTATCCTCTTTGGCTGCAGTCACTAATTTAGCAAGAGACTCATCAACAGCCTTTTGATCCCTAGAGGCTTTTACGTCATTTATTTTTTTTATTTGATCATCTCTCACTCTATTATTATCAATTACCCTAACATCTACCTTTGGCTCTTTGGGGTTTTTAAACTTATTCACCCCAACAACAACTCTTGACCCACTATCTACTTTTGCTTGTTTTTTAGTGGCTGACTCCTCAATTTTTAATTTTGGTACACCCGCTTTTACAGCTTTTGTCATCCCTCCGAGGGACTCTATCTCTTCTATAACCTCCCAAGCTTTTTTTGATAATTCGTCAGTAAGACTTTCTATAAAATATGATCCTGCTAATGGATCTACAGTATTCGTTACACCAGTCTCATTTTGAAGAATAAGCTGTGTATTTCTAGCTATTCGAGCAGACTCATCAGTGGGAAGAGCAATTGCTTCATCAAATGAATTGGTGTGCAAACTCTGAGTTCCACCTAGTATAGCAGAGAGTGCCTCATAAGATGTCCTTATGATATTATTATATGGATCCTTTTCGGTAAGTGATACTCCAGAAGTCTGACAGTGTGTTCTGAGTATTAAGGACTTTTCATTTTTTGCTCCAAAATCTTTCATTATTTTATACCATAATGTTCTAGCCGCTCTGAGTTTTGCAATCTCCATGAAAAAATCAGTTCCGATTGCAAAAAAGAATGAAAGACGTGGAGCAAAGTCATCAATATCTAACCCTTTTGAGAGAGCTGCCCTTACATATTCCATGCCATCAGCAAGTGTGTAAGCAAGTTCAAGCACATTATCTGCACCTGCTTCTTGCATATGATAGCCAGAGATTGAAATTGAATTAAACTTTGGCATTTCTTTAGATGTAAATTCAATTATGTCAGCAACGATTTTCATAGATGGATCAGGAGGATAAATGTATGTATTTCTCACCATGAATTCTTTTAAAATGTCATTTTGTATAGTTCCAGATAGTAAATTTTTATTAACATTTTGCTCTTCCCCGGCAACAATGAATGAGGATAACACAGGAAGTACTGCCCCATTCATCGTCATTGATACAGACATCTGATCAAGTGGAATGTCATTGAATAGAATTTTCATGTCTTCAACAGTATCAATGGCAACACCGGCCTTACCAACATCTCCCATTACTAAATCATCATCAGAGTCATAACCTCTATGTGTCGGCAGATCGAAAGCAACTGAAAGACCTTTTTGACCAGATTTTAAATTTTTCTTATAAAAATCATTTGATTCCTCTGCTGTAGAAAACCCAGCATACTGCCTTATCGTCCAAGGTCTATTTGTATACATTGATGCTTTTGGGCCCCTCGTATATGGCAACTGACCAGGGAGTGAGTCATTATCTACAAATGAAAGATTCTCAATGTCAGCTTTTGTATAAACTGGCTTTATTTTAATGCCTTCGTCTGTTTCAGAAGACGCCTCGTTGAGATCAATCTTCGTTTCTCGTTCAAAGCTTTTCTGCCACTTTGTATAATTATCACTATTTTTTGTTTTCATATTTAATTAAGAAACTTTTAAAATTAGATTATGTGATGTATATAATTATTTGATTATAAAAAAAAATAGAATATTTAAAGAACATAGCTTGTTAGTGATTCGGACACATAATCTACCTGTTTTGTTCTATATTATAAACAATATGTTGTGTCAGTTAATAGTTAATATACAAAAATAATATTATGTTTGAAAAATTTACATCATTGTTTGAAAAGACTGAAATTAAAGAAGATAACGAATTTGATGCAACGCAGTTGGCTGTTGCCTCGCTAATGATTACGACAGCAAAACACGATGGCATATTTGATGAAATTGAAAAGGAAGAAATTCTTAAGTTACTTAATAATTACTACAAGTTGACAGATGAAAGCTTAATCAATTTGTTTGAAATATCTGACTCTATGGTTGATAACGCCAGTGATATTCATCAGTTTACTTCAAAAATAAATTCTTCCTTAGATGATGAAGAAAAACTAGCAATAATTGAAATGCTTTGGAAGATAATCATTGCTGATGGGCGAATTGATGATTACGAAAATGCTCTTGTGAGAAAACTATCAGGACTACTTTATATTGATGATTTTAAAGTTGGTGAAATCAAAAAAAGACTTACAGGTTAATCCTCTATGACATACGTAGTAAATGAGAATTGCATTAAATGCAAATTCACTGACTGTGTGGAAGTTTGTCCAGTTGATTGTTTCTATGAAGGCGAAAACATGCTAGTAATCAATCCTGAGGAATGCATTGATTGTGGGGTTTGTGAGCCAGAATGTCCGGTAGATGCAATAATCTCTGATACTGAAGATAAAGATGGCAAATGGTTAAAAATTAATACGGAGTTTTCTAATGAGTGGCCAAATATTACATTAAAAAAAGATCCGCCAGTTGATGCGGAAAAATATGAGAATGAAGATGATAAGTATAATAAATTTTTTTCAAAAAAACCTGGGGGATAAGTCAATTATATGAAAAAAAATAAGAAATACATAAAGAAGAAAAAGAAAATTGTTAAAAAAGTTCCTAAGAAAAAGAAAGCTATTAAAAAAGTTCTTAAGAAAAAGAAAGTAGTAAAAAAAACTATTAAAAAAAAGAAGGTTGCCTCAAAAAAAAAGGTAGAAGCGAAAAAAACTGTAAAAAAGTTTGTAGCTCCAAAAATGCCTCAACAATCTAATAAAAAGGTTAATAATAGAATAATTAATCCTTCCCACTATCAAGCAAAAAAAGTAAAGAAATTTTTAGAAATAAAAACAATAAAAGAAAAAAAAGTTAAAAAAATATTTGAGACTAAAGACCATGTTGTTTATCCAACTCATGGTGTTGGGCAAGTTATCGATATAGAAAAAAGAGAGGTAGTTGGTCAAAAGCTTGAAATGTACGTCATTGAATTTGTAAAGGATAAATTAATACTGAGAGTACCAGTTGATAAAGCAAAGAAACTCAGTTTAAGAAAAGTTTCAAAACCATCAAAAATTCAAAATGTTTTGAAAATTCTCTCTCAGAAAGCCAAAATTAAAAGAACTATGTGGAGTCGACGTGCGCAGGAATATGATTTAAAAATTAACTCTGGGGAAATTGAGCAAATTGCTGAGGTAGTTAGAGATTTAAATAGGGCAAACAACCAGATAGAGCAATCTTATAGTGAACGCCAACTATTTGAATTATCTTATGATCGTTTTTTACGCGAAGTTATTGCAAGCCTTAAAATCACTGAAGAAAATGCAATCAAAAAAATAGACAAAATTCTTGGTAGAGACAAATTAAAAAACGCCCCTAGTCTATTAAACTAAGGGCGCAAAAAAAAGCATTGATTAATCAATGCTATTTATCTTTTCTTTTTCTTTCTAGCTGGCTTCCTTTTAGCGGCTTTTTTCTTCTTTTTAGGAGCGGCTTTTTTCTTCTTTTTAGCGGGCTTCCTTTTAGCGGCTTTTTTCTTCTTTTTAGGAGCGGCTTTTTTCTTCTTTTTAGCGGGCTTCCTTTTAGCGGCTTTTTTCTTCTTTTTAGGAGCTGCTTTTTTCTTAGCTTTTTTCTTTGCCTTCGCAAAGATTACTTTAAGTTCCTCCATAATTATCTCCCCCCATTTGGGTTTAGTTAGAGGTTAATTAATGAATCAAAAGTTTGATTCGTTATGTTCAATGATTAAACTTTTATTGAAAACTGTCAATTTCTCAATCTTTTCAAAGATTAACAATAAAAATGTTAGAAAGTTAAATTTATTTTAAATTATTAGTTTATTTATTTAAATACTTATAGTCATTGAATTTTTTTAAATAAATAAAACTTATTCTTTAAAGTTTATAATTTTAAAACAAAAAAAGAAAAAAAAATTTGTTATAAGTTTATTTCTGATTAATGTGCGCTCGTAGCTCAGTAGGATAGAGCACAGGATTCCTAATCCTGGGGTCGGATGTTCGAATCATCTCGAGCGCGCCAACAAAAATTTATCTAGGCTATTTCAGAACCGTTATCTACCAATTGACGCGGTTCTAAAAGTATCACTTCTTCCCTTTTATTTATGGCACCTAATACTAACACTTCTGACTCGACGCCTGCAATATTCCTATTTTCAAAATTGCAAACTGCAACAATTTGCCTATTAATTAACTCATCTATTGAATAATTAGTGATTTGAGCAGAGCTGATTTTTATTCCTAATTCTGGACCGAAATCAATTGATAAAACATATGCTGGTTTTCTTGCTTTTATATTAATTTCAGCAGATTTAATGGTACCTGTTAAAATTTGTATTTTTTGAAAATCATCATATTTTACAATGCTTTTTTTATCTATGAGAGCCATATTGGCAATTGTTTATACCCTTTATTGTTTGATTAAATTTGTAATTATTTATTCAATTTGTATTTTAGCGTCATGTCAAGTTTTGATGATACAAATGAAATGAAAGCTTTTACCAAAAAAGCTATGTCAATTCCTCTGTTAGCTGAAGAACAGGAAAAAGTTTTAGCTAAAAAGTGGATCGAAAAGAAGGATGAGAGCGCTCTTCACGAGCTTACACAATCTCATATAAGATTAGTAATTGCTTTTGCAGTAAAATATAAAAATTACGGCTTAAATCTCAGTGACCTAATTCAAGAGGGTAACATCGGATTAATGAAAGCTGCCGAAAGATTTCAGCTCGATAAAGAAGTTAGATTTTCTACATATGCAGGCTGGTGGATAAGAGCTTCTATACAGGATTTTGTTCTAAAAAACTGGTCACTAGTAAGAATAGCTACGACATCAAAACAAAAAAGCTTATTTTTCAATCTAAGAAAACTAAAACATAAAATTCACCAAACTGAGCATGGTTCAATTGACTTTAGAACAGCTCAAGGAATTGCAAACGATTTAAATATTTCTACGTCCGATGTTATTAAAATGGACAGCAGAATAAGCCAAAACGACAGCTCTCTTAATCACAAAATTAATGATGAGAGCCAAAGTGAATTCATGGAATTAATAGAGGACGAAGATGCAAGGCCCGATGACAAAGCTTTCGAAAAGGATCAAGTAAACTTCAAAAAAGAACTAATTCAACGTTCCCTTGAGATATTAGATGATAGGGAAATTAGAATTATAAAGGATCGTCATTTAATTGAAGATACTAAAACTCTAGATATTCTAGGAAAAGAACTTAAAATTTCAAAAGAAAGAGTTAGACAGATAGAAAAAGGTGCAATGATGAAGTTGAAATCGTATATTGCTAACTCTCAAAGCAAAGATCTTCTTTTCAGCTAACTAATTCAACAATATGTTCTCCCAAGACTAAAGAAGAAGTTAAACCAGGAGACTCAATCCCAAAAAGATTTATTAAATTCTTACTTTTGTGAATCTCCTCGCCTTGTATTATGAAATCACTCTTTCCTTCTCCACGATTTTTCAACTTTGGCCTTACCCCCGAATAGCCTTTTTTTAATAAGCCCTTATCAAAAGTAGGTATATATTTTCGAATATCATTATAAAAAGATTCAAGTCTATTCTCATCTACGTCATAATTTATTTCATCAATCCATTCTACATCTGGACCAAATCGTACTTGCATGCCAATATCTAAACCTAAATGTAAGCCAAGACTTGCTTCATTTGGTATAGGATAAATTAAGTGCCTAATATTTAAATCTTTACTGGTCTCGAAATAATTTCCCTTAGCGAAGTATGTCTTTGGAATTAGTGTTTTATCCATGGAGGATATTGATTTGGCAACATCTTCAGCATAAAGACCCGCTGCATTGATTAAAATTGAAGACTCAATTTTAATTTCATTACCTTCGTTAAGAACTGTTGAGACATGAACATTATTCTTTAGCTCAGATTTAATAAATTTACTATTGTAGGCAATGCTTCCTGACAGCTCTAACTCTCCTAGATATGATCTCATTAATGATGCTTGGTCAACAATGCCTGAAGATGGAACAAACAATCCTTCCTCACATTCTACTAGCGGTTCCACCTGAGAAACATAATCTCTAGTCACTCTCTTTATTCCTTCAACACCATTATCCCCTGCTTTTTCATATATCTCATCAAGCTTTGGGATTTCGTCTTTTGAACAAGCCACAATAAATTTGCCTGTATTGAAGTGTGGGATTCTAAATTTATTACAGTATTCATAAATACGTTTATTTCCAGGAGCGCAAAATTTTGCTTTTAATGAATCCTGATCGTAATAGACACCAGCATGGATTACCCCACTGTTTCTTGAACTTGTTACTGAACCGAAAGTATTCTCTCTTTCAACGACTAATACGTCCCTTTTTTCAGCAGCAAAAGTCTTAGCAATTGCTAACCCTACAACTCCACCTCCTATAACTAATACGTCTATAAAATTATTATTCATTAAATTTTCTTTATCATTAATGATACTTTTTTTGTTTCATTTTCTGTAAGCTGATATCCAACGTTTTCATAGTTGAGGCTTTCATGAAATTTCTTTGATATTGGGTTTGGTGGCTCAATATTAAATTCACATGCGATTAATTCATACTCACTAATATTTTTTTCTAAGTCTAGATATAGACTTTTCCCAATACCGTTTTTCTTAAACTCATCCATAATTACAATTCTATCGATATAAGCAAACTTTTCATACCTTCCACTAAACCATTTATAGTTTAAGCTTTTATAATCAAGTCCTGATGGCAAAACTAATAAAAAACCAGAAATGGCACCGTAAGAATTTTCAGCTATTTTGAAATATAGTTTTCTTTTAAGAAACCACTCAAATTCATTATAAGATACATAATTGACTGCAGGAATTGCAGTCTCATTGATTTGTACAATCTTATCTATATCAGAATGTTCAGCGTCCCTTAACGTAAACATTTTAACATGTTACTTTATAATTTTCTACAAAGAGCTTTGGCATTCTTACTGGCTTAAAATTATTGAGACTTATGCATGCGTAATCAACAAAAGAAGTAAAAATTGTTTGATTTTTAGCTATGTTAATAACTTGAAAAAATCTACTTAATCTGATTTTTTTATCAGTTGAAATAATCCAAGTTGAAATAGCTACTTGGTCTCCTTCAAATAAAGATCCTGTAAAACTATTTTCACTTTTTATTACAACACAAGCACATTTCAAATCTTCATATACCTTTGGAGTAATGCCTAATCTTGCTGAGTGTTTCCAGCTTACAATTTCACACCAATTTAAATAAACTTTATTGTTAACGTGGCCAAGGATATCAATATCCTCTTTTGTAATAGTAAATTCTTCGATAAACGGATTTTTATATTTCCAATTTAAATTTTCTAACATTGTTAATTTCTGACTTCCTTAGGAAGTTTAAATTGAACATCTTCCTCACCAAGTGAAACATTCTCAATTTCTAATGAATAATTTTCTTGAAATTTTGATATTACATTCTCTACCAGAACTTCAGGCACAGAGGCGCCTGAGGATATTCCAATAGTATTGTATGAGGCATAATTACTAACATTCAAGCTTTCAGCATTTTCTAATAGATATGAATTGAAACATCCTGCATTTTTAGCTACTTCGACAAGTCTATTGGAATTAGATGAATTCTTAGACCCAACCACAATAAATGCATCGCATTTATTTGCATACTCCTTGATCGCATTTTGCCTATTCGAAGTTGCATAACATATATCTTCCTTTGGAGATGACTCAATATTTGGAAATTTATTACGTAGCTCAGCGATCATATCTTGAGTATCGTCAACGGATAGAGTTGTCTGAGTTACATAGGCAATTTTATCATCTTCATAAAAATTTAATTCACTTATATCTTTTATGGTTTCTACTAAATAAATACTATCCCTAGGTAATTGACCCATCGTACCCTCTACTTCAGGATGATTCTTATGACCTATTAAAATAATTTTGAATCCTAATTTATAAAACTTGTCAGCTTGTACATGAACCTTTGTAACTAAAGGACAAGTCGCATCGATTATTGTTTCATTATTACTTTTTGCATAATTAGTAATTTTTTTTGAAACTCCATGAGCTGAAAATATTATTGGTCTATTACTTGGAGCGTCTTTAATATTTTTTAGAAAAATTGCTCCTTTTTCCATTAGTTCTGCGATTACATGTTTATTATGTACGATCTCATGATTAACGTATACTGGGGCACCATACTTTTTTAAAGCCTCGAGCACTACATCGATAGCTCTAGTTACACCTGCGCAAAAGCCACGTGGGGAAACTAAAATTATTTTCTTACTATTATTCATACTGGTTAAATTAACAAAACAATATATATATCTTTTTTAGATGAATTTTGAAAATAGAATAGAAAATTTTGCAATTACAATTCTAAACCATAGAATAAAAGTAGTTTTTTCTGCAATCATTTTAATAATACTAATTTCATCTGGAATTAGATTTTTAGAGACGCCCTCTGGATATAGGGGTTTTGTTCAAGATGACTTTAAATATTATCAAGATATTCTGGAACTAGAGGAAAAATATGGAAACATTGATGTACTTACTTACGTTATTAAGCCGAATAAGGGTGACATTTTCCAAAAAAATGTACTTAAACTTATTGATGAATTAACTGAAGCTTCTTGGCAAACCCCTTATTCATCTAGAGTAAGCTCTATTACCAATCACCAATTTACTGAAGTAGATGGAGACGATATATCAATTGATAATTTTATAATTAACGTTGATGGGTTAACGGAAGAAAATTTGTCTAATCTAAGAGAACTTGCAAAAAAAGAGGACTCTATCGTAAATTTTGTAATGTCTGAAAGTACTAATGTTGGACTTATAAATATTAATTTAGAGATGCCTGAGGATATTGCTTTTAAGAAACCTATCGATTTTGCTTGGAACCAAAAAATGATTTTTGAGAAGAAATATCCAGAAATTTTTGTTGGTGTAGCTGGGTCAGCTCAATTCTCTCATAATTTTCAATCAGTAGCGGAAGCAGATGCCTCGAAAATGTACCCAGGTTTTTTATTACTAATTATAATCTTAACATACTTATTGTTACGATCTGTTATGTCATCTTTAATTGCACTCTTAGTAATTATTTTTTCTATACTGCCTTCACTTGGTTCTGCCGGTTGGTTCGGATTTGAAGCGCAACCTCCACTAATAGCAGCTCCGATAATTATTCTTACTATATCTCTAGCCCACGCTATCCACATGTTATCGATTGCACTTACGAATATGAATGAGGGCATGTCAAAAAACGATGCAATAATTGATAGTCTAAAAATTAATTTTACTCCTATATTTCTGACAAGTTTTACAACAGGAGTTGGAATTGCTGGATTGAACTTTGGAGATATACCGGCCTATAGTGAAATGGCAAATACTGTAGCAGTTGGTGCAGCGTTTGGTTTTATTTTATCGGTTACACTGTTACCAGCCTTGTTTTCATTGTTACCCATAAAAAGTAACTATAAAGAGAGTACAATGCTTTTTTTCTTAAAAAAATTAGCATCGCTTATTTATAAATTCAAAGAAAGGTTTGTTATAATTATTTCTTTAATTTGTATCTACGTATTTAGTCTTCTTCCAAATTTATATTTTGATGATTACTTTGGATCATATTTTGACCGAGTTCCAGAGTGGGTTGAAGTAAAAGATATTGTTGATCCTGAATTTGGAAGCTCCTTTTTTACTTTTGCTGATATAGAAACAAATGAACCAAATGGGATAACAAACCCAGAATATTTGAATAAACTTGATGAATTTGAAAAATGGCTTGTCCAACAAGAATCGGTGGCAGATGTGTCAACTGTTTCAGACGTAGTAAAAAACTTACACAAAAATATGAATGGTGGTTTAGAAGAATACTATAAAATACCTGATAATAAGGCATTAATTGCGCAATATTTTTTAATGTATGAATTTTCTGTACCGTATGGAATGGATTTAAAGAATCAAATGACAGCTGATAAGTCATCCTCTCGAATGCTGATAAGAACAAATTATTCAACAGCAATTGAAACTGTTGCCTTTAATAAGGAAGTAAATTTATGGATTGAAAATAATTTAAAACCATTCAAAACTAAAGGGGTAGCAGGTATTCCAATAATGATGCCCCATCTATTCACAGAAAATACAAATGGATTACTTTTAGGACTACTGTTTTCGTTCTCATTCATTATTCTTGTTGTAGGCCTTTCATTAAGAAGCTTAAGGTATGGTATAATTAGCGTTATACCCAATGTAGTGCCTTTCATTTTAGGCTTTGGAATATTAACTTTATTT
>JACWEC010000016.1 GCA_014653725.1 Pelagibacterales bacterium SAG-MED32
TAACTACTGATCTTGCTATAAATCATATAACGCCCAAACTGTTAGTAAAGCATGCAGAGGAAATGAAGGATAGTTTTGGATCAATTCAAAAACCAATTTGCACAGTTTTTATTGGTGGTAAAAGCAGAAATTACAAATTTGATCAATCTAATGTTATCGAATTAGCAAAGACTCTAGACAAAGTGATGAATAATAATAATGTCCAAATGTTTATTGTTTTTTCAAGAAGGACAGACGAATTTATAAAAGATTACTTAAAAAAGAAATACTCAAAACAAAATATTGTTTGGGAAGGAAAAGAGAATCCTTACTTAGCTCTTATGCATTACTCAAAATACCTAATCTGTACTTCAGACTCAGTTTCAATCATATCTGAATCAGTGTCTGCAAAAAAACCAGTTTTTATATACAAGTTACCTACATCAAAAAGAAATAATCGAATTGAAAGTTTTATATCAACTTTGGTCAAAAAAAATTATGTAAAAATATTATCAGATAGATTAGAGGATCATTCTAATTCTTATGAAAATGAAACAACGGAAGTAGCCAAAACAATTAATGAAAGATATAGTAATCAATAATGTCATTAGTTAATGCTCTAACGAACGATTTAAATCATTTTAAAGAACCGTTTAGTCACTGGACATTGGAAAATCCATTGTCAGAAACTTTAATAGACGAGGTTTATGATATTAAATTTCCAGAGGGTGATGTGATATTTGACGGAACTAGAGCAGGCGATAAAACAGGAAATAATCTTTTAAGCAAATTAAGAGTTTTCATTACAAAGGAAAATTCTTCTGATTATCCTGAATTGTATAAACTTGTAAAAGAAATGCAATCAAAGGAGTGTACGGATTTAATTTCAAAAATGATTAATAGAAATCTACAAAATTCCTTTGTAAGGGTTGAAGTGATTGCTGATAAAAATGGTTTTTGGCTTGAACCTCACTGCGACATAAAAGAAAAATTAATGTCGTCAATTTTATTTGTTAATAGGTTTGGAGAAAACGAAAATCTTGGAACTGATTTTTATACCCCTGATCTTAAAGTTGCAAAGACCTTACCTTATAGAAATAATTTTGGGTATATTTTTACTTCAGAAAAAGACTCTTGGCATGGCTTAGAAAAAAAATATATCAAAAATGAGAGGCGATGCTTGCAATTAAATTATGTTACTTTTGATACAGACTGGCCAGTATATTGATGGTAAAAAAAGCGCTCGATAGTATAGATTTAAAAATACTAAGGATACTTCAAGATGAGGGAAGAATATCCAATCTAGATCTTTCAAAAAAAATTGGCATGTCACCGCCTCCGACCCTTAGAAGAGTGCGTGACTTAGAAGACAATGGCTATATTGATGGATTTAGAGCTAACCTTGATCCAACAAAATTAGGATATGACTTAACAGCATGGATTTTTATCAGTCTAAAGAACCAGAATGAGGAGAGCCTGAGTGCTTTTGAAAAACAGATATGGGGATGGGAAGCAATAAGGGAGTGTTTTATGCTTAATGGCGAAATTGACTTTATTTTGAAATGTGTTGTTAAAGATATGAGTGAATTTAATGATTTTTTGACGCAAAACATCACACCCAATGAAAATATCTCAAGTGTTAAAACTGCATTTGTAATAAAGAATACTAAAAAACTAGGTAACGTTCCTTTAGACTAGTGAAAGCTAGTAATTTGATTAACTTCAAGATCGTTGTTGCGTAATTCCTTAATTGAATTTATGGCTGCTCTTGCCCCTGATATTGTGAGAAAGTAAGGCAGACTCTTCATTAATGCTGTTCTTCTCACACTAAAGGAGTCATTTATAGATTTTCTGCCCTCTGTTGTGTTTATTAGTATATCTATATTCTCATCTAATAAATCTTCCACAATGTGAGGTGAACCTTGAGACACTTTATTAATCTTACTGACATTAATTCCTTGATCAATTAAATATGAAGCCGTGCCATGTGTAGCCTTAATTTTAAATCCAAGTTTTTGAAAGGACCTAACAATAGGTACTATTTTTGGTTTATCAGAATTCTTAACAGATACGAATAAATTACCTTTCTTTGGAAGAGGGTTTGATGAAGCTAATTGGCATTTAATAAATGCCGCTTCAAATGACTTATCAATCGCCATGACTTCTCCTGTCGATTTCATCTCAGGACCTAGTATTGTATCAACATTTGGAAATCTTTTGAAAGGAAACACTGGTTCCTTAATTGAAATATATTCTTTTTTACTTTCTTTGAAATCTCTCTTATTTAATTTCTTACCCATTGCAACATTTAGTGCAATCTTAACAATGGGGTTTCCTGTTGCTTTTGCAACAAAAGGAACTGTTCTACTACTTCTAGGATTAACTTCTAAGAGGAAGATATTATTGTTTTGTATAGCAAATTGAATATTTAAAAGACCTTTTACATCAAGGGCTTTTGCAAGTTTTTTTGTTTGTTTCTCAATATCTTTTATAATTTTTTCTGATAATGAGTACGGAGGTAGTGTACATGTTGAGTCGCCTGAATGTATTCCTGCTTCTTCAATATGTTCCATAATACCTGCAATAATTACTTTATTTCCATCAGACACTGCGTCTACATCAACCTCAATTGAATCTTTCAAATAATGATCTATTAAGACTGGACTATCTCCTGAAACAATAACCGCTTCTTTGAAATATTTCTTGAGCTCGTCTTTATTATGAACAATTTCCATTGCTCTGCCTCCTAAAACATATGAAGGCCGAATAACAGCAGGGAATCCAATTTTATTAATCACCTCGAAAGCTTGCTTTTCTGAAAATGCTATGCCATTTGCAGGTTGTAGAAGATTTAAGTCCTCTGATATTTTTTTAAATTTTTCTCTATCTTCAGCGGCATCAATAGACTCCTTTGATGTTCCAAGAATTGGAATTCTCATCTTATTTAAAAATGATGCTAGTTTAAGAGGGGTCTGGCCTCCAAACTGTACAATGACACCAAGCAATTTACCTTTAGTTTTTTCTTTTAATATTATGTCGTATACATTCTCTTCAGCGAGTGGTTCAAAATACAGTCGATCGCTTGTATCTGGATCCGTTGATACAGTTTCTGGATTGCAATTTATCATAATTGTCTCATATTTAAGCTCTTTAAGTGCAAATGACGCATGACAACAACAATAATCAAATTCAACTCCTTGACCAATTCTGTTAGGACCACTTCCCAATATGATTACTTTCTTCTTACTCGATGGATTTGACTCGCATGTATCCCCATTGAGATAATTTTTTGAATATGTTGAATACATGTAAGGGGTCATTGATTTAAATTCAGCTGCACAGGTATCAATTCTCTTGAAATCAGGGAATATTTTATTTTTTTTCCTTAAGTCAAATATTCTATCTTCGCTCAACCCACATAGTTGAGATATTTTTTTATCTGAAAACCCTAATGCTTTAATTTTTAAAATCTCCTCAGGTTTTTTTGGAAGCCCTTTTGACTTAAGTTCAATCTCTTTATCTACAATTCGCTTAATTTGCTCAATGAACCATTTATCAACTTTTGAAGCACTATGAATATCTTTGACTGAATTACCGAAACGCAAAGCTTGTGCAATTAGTAAGAGACGATCTGCTAGAGGTTTCTTTAGTTCACTGATTATATTTTTTTTATTTAGTTTTTTATTATTTATATTTGTTCTTACTTCATCAAGCCCATCTAATCCAACTTCAAGAGATCTCATTGCTTTTTGAAGCGATTCGGGAAATGATCTGCCTATAGCCATGACCTCACCAACGGATTTCATGGAACTAGAAAGAAGTGGCTGGGTAAGTTGGAATTTTTCAAAAGTAAATCTTGGAATCTTTGTTACTACATAGTCAATTGTTGGCTCAAAGGAAGCAGGAGTTACCTTTGTAATTTCATTTCTTAATTCATCCAAAGTATATCCTATCGCAAGCTTTGCCGCAATTTTTGCAATTGGAAATCCCGTAGCTTTAGAAGCTAAGGCTGAGGATCTTGACACCCTAGGGTTCATTTCAATAATAACTAGACGACCATTTTTTGGATTTACAGCAAATTGAACATTGGAACCACCAGTTTCAACTCCAATTTCTCTCAAACAAGCTATGGAGGCATTCCTCATAATTTGAAATTCTTTATCAGTTAAAGTAAGCGCAGGCGCAATAGTGATAGAGTCACCCGTATGAATACCCATAGGGTCTATATTTTCAATTGAACATACAATAATACAATTATCATTTCGATCTCTGACAACTTCCATTTCATACTCTTTCCAGCCGGCAACAGACTCCTCAATTAAAATTTCACTAATAGGAGAACTGTAAAGACCTGAATTCGATATTTCATCAAATTGCTTTTCAGTTGTTGCAATTCCTCCTCCTGTACCTCCCAAAGTAAAAGAAGGTCTAATAATCACTGGAAGTCCAATTTTTTTTAAGGCTTTTTTTGCGTCTTTAAAATTTCGAGCTATTTCTGCTCGAGGACATTCAAGTCCAATTTTTATCATTGCTTTGTAGAATCTCTCTCTTTCTTCAGCTTTTTTTATTGCTTTTAGGTTTGCTCCAATGAGCTCAACATTATATTTTTTAAGGGTACCATTGTTAGAAAGAGCTATGGCAATATTTAATGCTGTCTGTCCTCCCATAGTGGGTAACATTACATCAGGTTTTTCTTTTGCTATTATCTTAGTTACAATTTCAGGTGTAATTGGTTCAATATAAACTGCGTCAGCTGTATCAGGGTCAGTCATAATAGTGGCAGGATTAGAATTAATTAAAATTACTCTATACCCTTCTTCTCTTAATGCCTTGCATGCCTGAGTGCCTGAATAATCAAATTCACATGCCTGGCCTATAATTATTGGCCCAGCGCCTACTACCAGTATTGATTTAATATCATTTCTTTTAGGCATTACTATTAATCATCCTTTTAAATTTTTGAAAAAGATACTGGCTGTCATGAGGTCCAGGGCTTGCTTCTGGATGGTATTGAACTGCAAAAATCTTTTTATTTTTATGCTCTATACCCTCAACACTGCCATCAAATAAAGATTTATGCGTAATCTTAACATTTTTAGGGATAGACTTTTCAGTCACTACAAAACCATGATTTTGAGATGTTATCTCAACCTTATTATTTTCTAAATTTTGAACAGGGTGATTAGCTCCTCGATGGCCTTGAAACATCTTTTTTGTCTTAGCGCCAAGCGCGAGAGATATTAATTGATGCCCTAGACAGATCCCAAAGATGGGAATTTTTTGACGAATTAAATTTTTTATGGTTGGTATAGCATATTTACCCGTAGCTTTTGGATCACCAGGACCATTTGATAGAAAAATCCCATTAGGATTATATTCTAATATTTCATCCGATGAGGTATTTGCAGGAACAACAATTATATTTATATTTAATTCAAGCAGACAATTTAAGATATTTTGCTTCATGCCGTAATCGATTGCTACTATGTTTAGTTTTGACTTTGATTTACTTTTAAATTTCTGAATTTTTTTGCGCGTTACTTCGATTGCAAGATCAAGATTATTAAGTCCTTGCCATTTTTTTACTTCTGAGAGAAATTTTTTTTCATGATGTTTATTTATAAGTTTTTTAACAATTCCTCCTTTTGGAGCTCCCTTAGATCTTATTCTATTGGTAATTGACCTTGTATCTATATTGCATAATCCAGGAATACCTTTTCTTTTAAGCCATTTATCTAGATGCTGTATAGATCTAAAGTTGGATGGATCGGAAATATCACAATTAATTATTATGCCTTTTGCATAAGAAATTGATGACTCATTATCTTCAAAATTTGTCCCAACATTTCCAATGTGTGGAAATGTAAAATTAATTATTTGTCCTGCGTATGATGGATCAGTAATAATTTCTTGATAACCGGTCATTGAAGTATTGAAGCAAACTTCACCAATAGAATTGATATCTGACCCGATTTTTAAACCCTCGAAAGAAGTACCGTCTTCTAGAATGAGTTGTCCTAAAATAGGTTTAGATCGAGCGGTTATGCGATCTTTTTTCAACCTATTCGTCTTTAACATAAGAAAATGATTCTAGATTTATTGGAATTTAAGGCAAATGAATGCCCGATGCAATAGTAAGATAATAAAATATTATTTTAACTTTTATTGATACTTAAGATTAGTTGATGTAGTTTTCTTATTCGTCTCGTATGAAAGATATAATCACAAATGAATTGTCAAAGGCACTGAAAAATGGTGATAAAGACAGATTACATACATTAAGGTTAATAATAGCCGCAATAAAAGATAAAGAAATTGCCAGCCGCTCTTCTGGTGAAGACTCAGAAATACTAGAAGATACAATCATACAACTTTTAAAAAAAATGGTTAAGCAACGAAATGATTCGATCGACATGTTTGAAAAAGCAGGTCGGACTGAGTTAGCAGAAAAAGAGAAATTAGAAATCACAATTATCAATGAATTTTTGCCAAAACAGCTAAGTGAAGATGAAACAGCCACAATATGTGATGAAGCAATTAGTGCAACAGAAGCTTCAAGCCTCAAAGAAATCGGTAAAGTAATCAAATATCTCAAAGATAATAGCTCTTCTTCATTAGACATGTCGCTTGCAAGTAAATTAATAAAGGAAAAGCTGCAAAATTAGTAGTAATTTGCTAACTATTTTTTCCTGTAATTAGGTACTATACTTTGTTGATGCCCAGATACTCAAAAGAATTTATTACTGAAATCAAGTCAAGACTCAGAGTTTCTGAGGTTGTTGGTAAATTTGTAAAATTAACTCAACGCGGAAATGAATATGTTGGCTTAAGCCCATTCAAAAATGAGAAGACGCCATCATTTACAGTCAATGATGATAAAGAGTTTTTTCATTGTTTCAGTAGTGCAGAACATGGCGATATATTTTCATTTCTTATGAAGCATAAAAACATGTCTTATCCTGATTCAATTGAGTACCTTGCTAAGCAGGCAGGTCTAAACCCTGAATCTGGAATTATAAAGGACTCCAATTACGTTGAAAATAATTATGCAAGCCTGAGAAACATTATGATTGAGGCAAATAAATTTTACACATCAATGCTGAAAAAGAGTGAGGGAATTAAGAAATATTTGGACAAAAGACAAGTCAACCGTGACATGTGGAAAAAATTTGAGTTGGGATTTGCAGGATCTCAAAATAATGAACTATATATTCATTTAAAAAAAATTGGAGTAAATATCGAAGATGCTTTGTCTTTAGGACTTATAAAAAAATCAAAACATAAAGAAAATGAATATTACGATTTTTTTAGAAACAGACTTATGTTTCCAATTAAAGATTATAAATCAAACTTAATTGCATTTGGAGGAAGAGCTATAGATAACTCAAATATTAAATATATAAATTCTTCTGATAGTCCAATATTTAAAAAAAGTTTTAATTTATTTAATCTTAATTTGGCAATTGAAGAGAATAGAAAAGTTGAAGATTTAATTATAGTTGAAGGTTATATGGATGTAATATCCTTATTTCAGAATAACTTTAAAACTGCTGTTGCTCCTTTAGGAACTGCGCTCACCAGTTATCAACTACAAAGAGCGTGGAAAGTATGTAATAGTCCAATTATTATGTTTGATGGGGATGAAGCTGGCCAAAAAGCAGCTGAGCGTGCAGCAGTATTAGCGTTAAGCAATATATCGCCAGACTTATCAGCAAGGTTTTGTATATTACCAAGTGATTATGATCCCGATGATTTCTTATTAAAAAATAGTTCGGAAGAATTTAAAAAGATTTTGAATAAATCATATTCTTTATCAGAATTTATTTGGATGGTTGAACTAGAAAAAGAAGATATATCAACGCCAGAAAAAAAGGCTGGATTCGAAAAAAGAATTAAAGCAATTATCAGTAAAATTCAGAACCAAACTGTAAGAGATTATTATATTAAAGAATTTAATGATAAAATTAATATTCTTAAAAGATCTCAGTTTCAAAAGAATTCTTCATACTCTCGTTATATTGACAACAGAGTTTCAAAAGAGATTTATCATAGTGAAAGGCTTAATCAATCTAGTCACGACTCAGTTATTAGAGAAAAGATTATTTTAATGCACATTATAGAGAACCCACTACTTTTATCTAAGTATATTGAAGAATTGGGAAGAATTAGCTTTAATGACCTCAAATTAGCAAAATTAGTGTCACAAATTATTAAATTTTGTTCAATAAATTCAGATAAAGATCTTGAAAGTTTTGATTTAAAGTCATATTTACTAAGACAGGGATTAACTGAAGAAATTGAAAGTATATATAAATCTAATTTGCTTAAAACTTACAGATTAGCAATAAAAAGCGATTTTGAAATAGTTGAAAATAGCTTTTTAGGACTTCTTGATCTGCATAAACAGCTCCTTGAGAAAAAGGATTTGTCACAAGCTTTCAGAGATTTAGAGCAGAACATGGATCAAGAAAGTTATGAAAATTTTTTAAAAATAAAAAAAGAGAGTTTGGCAAAAAATTGAAATGAAAAAACGCGGTAGAAAAAAGAAACAAGTTAAACAAGCGCAAGAATTTGCCACATCACAACCCCTCGATCAAGATGGGCCTGTATTAGATCTAGAAAAATCTATTATAAAAAAACTAATTAAACAAGGTAAGAAAGATGGTCATCTTACAAATGAATTAATAAAAAAATCATTCCCAGAAGATAAATTTACCTCAGAACAAATAGAGCAATATACAACAAAGTTGTCGCAAGTCGGTTTTGATATTATTGACTCAGATGATTCAGATAATGATGATGATAAAGAAGAAACCGCAGGAGCTAAAACAAGTACAGACAAAACTGATGACCCAGTAAAACTTTATTTGAGAGAAATGGGGACAGTTGATCTTCTTTCAAGGGAGGGTGAGATAGCAATCGCTAAAAGAATCGAAGCTGGTCAAGAAGCTATGATTTCTGGTCTATGTGAAAGTCCATTAACTTTAAAGGCAATACTTGATTGGCGAGATGATATAGTTGATGAGAAGATTACATTAAGAGAGGTTATTGATCTTGAGTCTTTATTTGAAGAGTCACCTAATAAAAAAGAACTAAGTAAAAAAATTAAGGAAGCAAAGAAAAGGAAAGAACAGGAAGAAAAAGAAGAAATAAGAAAACGAAAAGAAGCTGAAAAGAAGTCTGCAACATATGGTGATGATACTGAACCTATGATAGAGAGCACTGCAGACCAGTCTGTTGAGGAGTATGAAGATTCTGATGATGAATTAAATGTTTCAATAGCAATAATGGAAGAGGAACTTAAGCCAATAATTTTGGAAACATTTAAAAAGCTAAATAAAAGTTTTAAGAAATTACAAAAATTGCAGCAAGATAAAATTGCATTTCAAGAAAAAGGTAAAGAGTTTCCATCTAGATCCGAAAAAAATTATCAACTATCTAAAGTCGCAGTTGTTGAGTTAATTAAAGGCCTTCAAATTAATACGAGTAAGATTGAGGAATTAATTAACAAATTATATATAATAAATAAAGAAGTTGTGTCTCTTGAGGGAAGACTTCTACGTTTGGCTATGCAGCACAAAATTACTCGAGAGGAATTTTTAGATAAATATGTAGGTAATGAAAATAATCCATATTGGTTACGTAAAATCACTAGACTATCTGGATGGGAAAAATTTGTTAAGTTAGAAAAAAATAACATTAAAAGTATAATGAACGAGGTTAGAGCTTCGGCAAGTAATATTGGTTTAACTTTGAACGAGTTTAAAAGAATTGTTAGCAATGTACAAAAGGGGGAAAGAGAGTCTGGTATAGCAAAAAAAGAAATGATTGAAGCCAATCTTAGATTAGTTATCTCAATTGCAAAAAAATACACTAATAGAGGTTTACAATTTCTTGATTTAATACAAGAGGGAAATATTGGTCTTATGAAAGCCGTTGATAAGTTTGAGTATAGAAGGGGCTATAAGTTCTCAACCTATGCGACTTGGTGGATCCGACAGGCAATAACAAGATCTATAGCTGACCAAGCTAGAACTATTAGAATCCCTGTCCATATGATTGAAACAATTAATAAGATTGTAAGAACACAGAGACTGCTACTAAATGATATCGGCAGAGAGCCAACTCCAGAAGAAATTTCTATTAAATTAAATATGCCTTTAGAAAAAGTAAGAAAAGTATTAAAAATAGCAAAAGAACCCGTAAGCCTTGAAACGCCAGTCGGTGACGAAGAAGATAGTCACTTAGGTGATTTTATTCAGGATGAAAACGCCGTAATTCCAATTGATGCCGCTATTAATTCAAATCTAAGGCAAACAACTACCAAAATATTATCTTCACTTACTCCAAGAGAGGAGAGAGTATTAAGGATGAGATTTGGTATAGGTATGAATTCAGACCATACATTAGAGGAAGTTGGACAACAATTTTCTGTGACAAGAGAAAGAATCAGACAAATTGAAGCTAAAGCTTTACGCAAGCTTAAGCACCCTACCAGAGCAAAACTGCTAAAAAGTTTTTTAGATAAAAACTAAATTATTAATCTGTAAATAAATTTAGTTTTTGTATATAACACCTTAAGGGGCCCATAGCTCAGTTGGTTAGAGCCCTCCGCTCATAACGGAGTTGTCCTAGGTTCGAGTCCTAGTGGGCCCACCATTCGTAACAATATTCTTAAAATTTATTTAAACTGTTTATTGAATTGGAATAACAAAGCTATTTGTATATTTTCTATGCTTATCAGTAATAGCATCAACAATGCCAAAATCTAAAAAGACCGCACTTGCCAATTGTTTCGCTCCCCATTCACTTGTTATGGCTCCAAAAGCAGTTCTTCCATCTTCTGAAGAACAGTTATAACGAAGAGAGTCATCTGAACGTCTAACATCGACTTGTCCGGGAATATTAACATTCCAAGAACCTCTTTTATTGGTCAAATTACAAGAACCTTTGCTACCATCGCTAAATGCAAGCGCTATTGGAGTATTAGAATCGTTTGTAAGTGTTGCACAGCCTGCAAACATCAAGAGTACAATAAAGCTAACTAAAAATTTATTCATTATAAAATGTGACATCAAGTTTAAAATTAAATAAACAATAAAAACTAAATAATCATCCCATGTTTTTTATTAAAACTAAGGTCATAGGCACTGTTCAATTTTTAGTTAGCTAGGTCCTGT
Source organism: Pelagibacterales bacterium SAG-MED32 (assembly GCA_014653725.1). GTDB lineage: Bacteria > Pseudomonadota > Alphaproteobacteria > Pelagibacterales > AG-422-B15 > CACNXQ01. The sequence continues at coordinate 11,160 of JACWEC010000016.1, forward strand.
AATTTCATCCATATTTACATAATCAGATTTATTCAATAATCTAAATGTTAATGTCTTTAAATATTAAGTTCTCAGAACAAGCATGTGGAGCAGAAATTACTGGAATTGATCTAACCAGAGATCTTTCAGTTAATGAAGTAAATAATATACGTGAAGCATGGCTTAAGTATCACGTACTGAGTTTTCCTAATCAAATAATAAACGATGATGATTTAGAGAGATTTACCCTTTACTTTGGATCATTTGGAGATGATCCTTTTATAGCACCAATTCCTGGCAGAAGAAATATTATTGCTGTTAAAAGAGTAGCAGATGAAAAAGTTCCAATTTTTGCAGATAATTGGCATACAGACTGGAGTTTTCAAGAATACCCCCCAGCAGGTACTTGTTTATTTGGAAAAACTATTCCCACTCAAGGTGGCGATACATTATTTGCCAATCAGCATTTGGCATTAGAAAAGATGTCATCATCACTTAGAAAAAAACTTGAGAGTAAACAAGCGATACATTCAGCCCTTGTTCCTTATTCACCAGGTGGTGGTTATGGGAGTAAAGATAGAGAAATGGGACGAAGTATGGACATACAAGCTTCTGATGAAGCATTTTCAAAACAGTTACATCCTATTATAAAGCAACATCCTGAAACAAAAAGGGAGGGAATTTATGGAACAATTGGTTATATTATCGGCATTGATGGCATGGATAGCAAGGATGCATTGAAATTATTGATGGAGTTAAGCGCTTGGCAGTGTCAGGAAGAATTTGTTTATAGACACAAATGGAAAAAAAATATGTTGATAATGTGGGATAATAGAAGTGTATTGCATAGAGCTACAGGTGGTTATGAGGGTCAAGAAAGACTCTTACATCGAACAACAATCGCTGCCTATAAAGAGTAAGCCCGTAATCTAATTCTTTCGAGCTTCAATCACCATGTTCTTAGCATTCTTTTTTATAACTTTACAATTTTTTAAAGTCCCCTTCATTTGAGATACCTATTAGTTCTGAGGGCTCAGCTTGTGCCCCTTTTAAGAAATAATTAGTTTAATTTAACTATTAAATCTCTTTCAAAATTAGGCCATTTAAGTTTGCAGGGACGGCAACATCCATCATTTGAGGATTAGCCAGATTTAAATTATCCATTATCTCTGCATACTCTTCAGCGCTGTTTACCTGAAGACGTGGGTTATTTTTTTTTTCATTTCCAATAGATGAATGCTTATTGCCTTTATAGTCGTGCGCTGGATAAACCAAAGTCTCTTCAGGAAGTATCAATAAACGTTTAAAAAGTGAATTATAAGCATCTTTGGAATTGCCATTTTGGAAATCAGTTCTTCCTGTTCCATTGATTAAAAGTGTATCGCCAGCAATAGATAAAATAACTATAATTTTTGCAATTGAGTTATTAACCATAAAAGGCCTAAACGCAATAATTCCCAACAACGTTAAAAATGACGCAAGCAATGAAAGAATTGAAAAAAATTGCTCATCAAAACCTAAATTGTCTATTTCAAACCAAGTCAAGCCTGCCCCAGGACCTGGCATGGCTCTAAAAATAAATATTATGATTGCGGTTCCTAAAATGGTTAGTCGCATTGACTCAGGAAGCTCACGCATTAACTTAGCCATCAAGAAGAAAATAATACTTACTGATCCTGCAAAAACAATTTCTTGAGCATATGGAAGATTAAAACCTCCTACGCTAAGCGTAAATATGACGAAAACAAGTGAACCCCCAAGTATCCACCAATCAACTTTTGTCTTCTCACTTGCTACCTTCTCTTCAACACCAGCATATGATAATTTATTTCTTCTTTTATATTTAAGATAGATAGAAAGAAATACCCCTAGTACTGAAATTAAAGGAATGATTAATGCAAAAAGGTAAATATTTGCATATAGCAATATTTTTTCTTGTTCAGTTTCAGCTTCAACACTACTGAAAATAATTACATTAATCAGAGCGACAACAACAGTTCCTCCAATGATTGCAAATCTTCCCAAAGTTTGCATAGTGGTATGCATATTTTTTATTAACTCAGGTGAATAAAGATTGCCCTGTTCATCAAAACTTGGAACCGCTTCAACGGTCATTGCATCAGCTACGACATCTTGCACAACGTATCCGATCGGCGCTAGCAATACACTGATCACATACCAGGTTTCAATATTAAGGAATTGTGACATAAAGCTTGTGTGGGCAATAAGGCCGAACATGATGCCAAGGCTGATGGCAATTAATGACGCTCCTATGTACACAAGGTAATTTTTTTGATCCCAAATCAAATCAACCAAATGACCTAAAGGCATTTTTAAGGCCCACGGAATTCCAGCCCAAAAACCAAGACCTGCCAGAAATGCAGCAGATAAATTGAGATAGTCCTTGACAAAAAAAGTTCCAACAATACCAGTTAATCCAGCAACACCAGCAGCTAAGTAAATCATGAGTGGTGGTAAGTAACTTAGTTTAAACTGTCTTCCTAAATCTATAAATGTGCTGTCTATGAAATGATATAACTTAGTCATGAAAGAATTATATATTTTAAATTTGCTCCAACAACTGGCTGTTGTTATTTTTTGGACTATTTATTTGTTTAGATATCTCATAAAAATCTACTAGATCGTCTTTTTTTCTTTCTACTTGATGTTTGCCCGAGAGCCATTCACCTATCTGTTTTTCTTCTAACAACAATGGCTGACGGTGATGAACTTGAGCAATACGTTGAGTTGATTGGCAAGTTACCACCGCGCAACCACTTGTTAAATTATAAATTCCAGCAAAATATATGAGCTCATTTTTTATTGAATGAAAAAAAGGTTTTTTTTCATTTTCTAATCTTTGCCATTCAATCCATCCATTAGCCACAAAAACACATCGCATGGAACCTCTAAAAGATGGCTTTTCAAGTAAAGTTTCATGGCGACAATTGATAAGATTCATATCCTCTTTCCATTTTGGAGAATAAGACCACTTAATCATTTCAGGGTTCGGTTTAAGCACTAAAACATTTTGTGATGGAGCAATGTTATATGATGCTGGTACTTTAGTTTTAAATTTTTTTTCAACCACTTCTGTGTCTGAAAGTACGTAACGCCCACACATCAAACTAATAAATCATTAATTAATCTTAATCGGTCTTGAGATTTTTTACTTGAGGGAATAATTTCTAAAATTCGTCGATATGTTGCTGCAGCACCTAACAGATCATCTTTAATCAAGTAAATTTCTGCTAAGCCATCAAGTGCACCAAAATGACGAGGCTCTAGGTATAACGTTTTTTCAATATCTGATATAGATTTATTTAATTCACCTTTTAAAAAATAAACAGTGGCTCTCTTGTTCCACCCTTCGGCAAATTCTGGGCTTTGCTCAATAACTTTTGAAAATAATTCAATTGCGTTATCTAATTCACCAACATCCATGAATTGATTTGCTTCATCAAATAAAATCTGCGTTTCTTGATTATCGGCTATAGACCATATATCCCATATATTAAACAGAAGCTTACTAGCCTCCATATTATTAGTACTTAAAAATAACTTATCAAAAAGCTCAATCAAGCGAGCATCTTTTTGATCTGCAAAAGCAAAATTTGAAAAGAGAATTATAAGAATGATTAATCTCTTCAATTTAGATCACTCCAATATTCTTGGTATTTTTTACTGTTGGCTGAATCTTCTCTAAAATGATCAAATAAAGCTTTTGTTAAACTAAGCTTGTTATTAACTTCTTCACCGTTAGCCATTTTTAAAATTTGTCGATAGCACCAATATACTTGAGCTGCTTTATTATTAGACCTCATCAATGCAATCGGACTGTTAAGGCCAAATATCCAAGGTCCAAATTGAAGAATATTCTCATAAAGTGTAGCTGACTTTTTTTCTCCACTTATCAATTCATTAATAATTTCAGGTTCGGAGCATAAAGGTCTTCCAAGACCTATAACATCACAGGCTCCACTATTAAGTGCGCTATTCATTCCATCAATAGTGCGAAAACCTCCGGTTACGGCAAGAGGAATTGAAAGAAACTTTTTGATTTCCTCTGCATATTTTAAAAAATAAGCCTCTCTTACAACTGTACTTCTTTGAGGTTTTATTGTTTTCATTTTTTTTAGGTTAAAAGAATCAATTTCCAAGGCTGCAAAATTTTCATATGTACCTCCAGAAATCTCAAGCAAATCCAATGATGTTAAATTAAGTAGTTTGGCAACTTCAATACTTTCCTCATGGGTAAAACCACCTTTTTGAAAATCTGATGAATTTAATTTAATAGATATGGGAAAGCTATTTCCAACTCTTGCTCTGATCCCATCAATAATACTAATCAACAATCTTGACCTATTTTCTATACTCCCACCCCATTGATCAGTTCTATTATTTATATTTGGTGACAAAAATTCTGATAATAAATATCCATGCGCTGAATGCAGTTGTACGCCAGTAAAACCAGTTTGTTTTGCAATTTCAGCAGCGTTAATAAATCGATCAATGATATCTAGAATTTGAGTGTGTGAGAGTTCCTCGGGTACCCCAAACTTCAAAACTCCACCTAAAGTCGGCATACGTTTGACTGAAGGTGCTACAGATTTTTTATTGATAGAAAATGGGGTTTGACGTCCTGCGTGACTGAGCTGCATCCATAACTGGGTATTGTTCTGTTTTCCAGCCTGAGACCAATTTGCTAAAGCTGCTAAGCTTTCATTTGTTTGTGTCCCTTCTATAACAACATTTCCAGCGCGCTCAATGTACCGATGGTCTATTTGTACATTGCCAGTAATTGAGATTCCTGTACCCCCTTTTGCCCAGCGTTCATATAGTTTTACATGACGTTCGTTTGATAATGCATCACTATTTGCAATACCTTCAGTCATTGCAGATTTTAAAAATCTATTTTTTATCTCTACACCGCAAGGAAGTTGCAATGTTTTATCAATTTTCATAATTTCTTAAGTACAACTTTATATAATTTTCTCGGAAACTTTCCCTCATTAAAATTATCAATTTTTATTAATTCGAACCCATTTAGAAGCTTCTTTATTTTTTCTATCGAAAAAAAATGTACAATAAATCCATCATTTTCATATAAATCTTCATCTCTATGAATGCCATTTTTGTAATCACCGTCCAATGTATTACGAACAGTAAAAATATTTATACCTCCCTTTTTTAATATTCTTAAAACTTCATTATTTAATGATATAATCTCATTCATCGAAAATGCCATACAGTAAAGCATGTGTGAATAACATGCTTCAAAGCATTCATTCTTATAAGGTAAGGGCAATCTCATATCATGAACCTTAGATGTAATAAGATTTTCTAGACGATTCGTTCTACTTTTTTCACTTATGTCATTAATTGCTTTTTTACTGTAATCTAAAGAGTCAATTTTGAAACCTTGTTTAGCGAAATATAGAGTATCACGACCCTGGCCAGCTCCTATTTCTAAAACTTTATTAATTCTATGAGATTTGAATATTTTTGCAGATTTGATAGCAGCTATACTGGGATCTATTCCAAACATCTCAGGCTTATTTTGGAAATTATTTTCCCAATGCTGAGATTGTTTGAATAAGAGTTTACTATCCAATTTATTTCGAGGGATCAGGTACCTTGCGTAAATAAGGTTTTACAGTTTCCCATCCATCAGGATATATTTTTTCTGCATCCTCATTTTTAACTGCTGGAAGTATTACAACGTCTTCACCTTTTTTCCAGTTAGCTGGAGTTGCAACTTTATGATTAGCGGTAAGCTGCATAGAGTCGATTGCACGCAAAATTTCATGGAAATTTCTTCCTGTAGCCATTGGATATGTTAAATATAGGCCAATTCTTTTGTCTGGCCTTACAACAAATATTGTCCGAACAGTTTCATTGTCTACGGCAGTTCTTCCCATTGATGATGTACCAGCATCACCTTCGAGCATATTAAAAAGTTTAGCAACTTTTAAATCTTCGTCAGCAATTATTGGATAAGTTGGCCTAATACCTGAAACATCTTTGATATCGTCTAACCATTTTATATGATCTTCAACACCATCAACACTGAGTCCAATAACTTTTACGTTTCTTTTATCGAATTCATCTTTCATTCCAGCCAATACACCTAATTCAGTGGTGCAAACGGGTGTGAAATCTTTAGGATGAGAAAACAACACTCCCCAACTATCTCCTAGCCATTCATGAAAAGATATATCCCCTTCTGAAGTCTTAGCTTCAAAATCTGGACACATGCTATTAATTTTTAAAGTCATTTAATTCCCCTTTATTAATTTAGAATTATTATAAACAAGATTGCTTTCTGTTCAATTTTTTATAAAATGTTGATTCTAAATGATTTTTAAACAACTTTTTGACGATAAATCATGTACTTACACGTATATCATTGCAAGCGCTAAGGGTCGTGAAGCCTTAATCATTGATCCAGTAATAGAACATACATCTATTTATACTAATTTGCTAAATGATTTAGATTTAAAGTTGGTAAAAGTTATTGACACTCACATTCACGCTGATCATATTTCTGCAATGGCAGAATTAAAAAAGAGAACGAATTGTGAAACAGTGATGGGAGAGCACACGAAATCTGAAGTAGTTAGCTTAAAGGTAAAAGATAATGAAAAAATAAATATAGACGGAATTGTTTTAGAAGCTCTTTATACTCCAGGACACACAGATGATTCTTATTGTTTTACTATGAAAGATCGAATTTTCACTGGCGATACACTTTTAATCAATGGAACAGGAAGAACTGATTTCCAAAATGGCAATTCCAAAGATGCTTATAATTCA
>JACWEC010000017.1 GCA_014653725.1 Pelagibacterales bacterium SAG-MED32
AACTCCTCTCCGCTAACCCAGGCAAGTCATTTTCTAGAGATCAATTAATAACGGAGTTAAATTTTTCGCAGGAACGTACATTAGATGTATGTATTAATAGGTTAAGAAAGAAAATTGAAAAGAATCCCAAAATACCTAGATTTTTGCGAACAAAAAGAGGTTCAGGATATGAACTTTGGATTGATTAGATAATGTTTAGAAATTTACTTCCTACAAGCTTACTAGGCCGAACAATTTTAATAGTTTTGTTTCCTATAGTTATGTTTCAATTAATTATTTTATCCTACTACTATAATAGTTTGTGGGAGCGTACCCTCAATAGGCTTTCAAGGTCAGTTGCAATGGAAATACAAATGGTTGCTAGACAATATGATGAAGGCAAGAGTTCTCTCATTGATAAAATTGACATGAAAGAAATATTTCTATTTGACGTAAATACTTATGACCAGTTGGAATTTTTTACCAAAACAGAAAACTATGATACTCAAGTTCTTAAAAGCTTTAATCAAGAACTAGCCACAAGAATTAAAAATCCTTTTTCAATCAAAGAGACACTTAATGATACAATTGAAGTGATTATACAATTTGATTCCTCATTTATAATGCTTACTTTTCCAAAAGATAGGATAACTACCGCTCGAAATCATATTTTTCTCGGTTGGCAGATTATATCCGCACTTATATTAGTTCTCATTTCTTATTTATTTCTTAAAAATCAAGTAAAACCAATTAGTAATTTGGCAAAGGCAGCAGAGCAATTTGGCAAGGGACAAGAGTTAGATAATTTTAAAATTTCAGGAGCCCTTGAAGTTAGACAGGCTGGTAAAGAATTTATAAAAATGAAGAATCGAATATTAAAACAAATTGATCAACGCTCTCTAATGCTTGCTGGAGTAAGTCATGATTTGAAGACACCTTTAACCAGAATGAAACTAATAATAGAAACACTAGATAATAAGGATATAAAACAAGATATTAATGATGAAATTAATCATATGAATGAAATGCTAATTGAATACCTTGATTTCGCAGCCTCTGATGATTCAAAAGATAGGTCTGTGATCAACCCTATTGAAGCTATCATTAAAATTAAAAATGATGTTCATTTTAGAAACCACAAAATTGAACTAGAGGTACTCAACGATGAGGCTGCGACGGTAAATGAAAATGTATTTGTACGGTCAATTACAAATATTTTGAATAATGCGATTGATAAAGCAGGCAGAATTATCATCAAAGCTGAGGTGAATAGCAAAATGATTAAAATCAATATTCACGACAACGGTCCAGGTATTGATGATGAAGAAAAAGCAAATGTATTCAAGCCCTTCTATAGGATTGACAAAAGTAGAAATCAAAACAAGACAAATTCTGGTTTAGGTCTGGCAACTACTAAATCACTACTAGGCTCAATAAACGGAAAAATAAGTTTGCATGATAGTTATTTAGGTGGCTTGGAAGTAGCTATAGTAATACAAAATTAATTAGCCTTACTGAGCTCCCTGGACCTTTTCTTTGCTTTATCTATGGCTTTAGAAATTAGAGTACTAAGGCCATTTTTGTTTTCTAATATTTTTAGCGCAGCTTCAGTTGTTCCTCCCTTACTGGTAACACTCTTTTTTAAATGTATTGGACTATCTTTTTCATTTAAAAGAAGCAAAAGAGACCCAAGAAAAGTTTGAAGAACCATATTTTTTGAATTTTTAAACCCAGACTTATCAGCTATTTTAATAAGCGTTTCAATGAAAAGAAATATATAGGCCGGGCCACTACCAAAGATTGCTGTAAAATCGTCAATAACTTTCTCATTTTTAGTTTCATTTATTTGCCCTAGTAATGATAGGAAATTTCTAACTATTTTCTTTTGATCACTTTTAATTGTTTTATCAAAACAAACGAGAGTTGTACCCATATTGACTGATGCTGGGGTATTTGTCATAGCTCTCACAATACCTTTATTTAGAGTAAATATTCTTTTTAAATCAGAAATCTTCTTTCCTGCTACGATCGACACAATAAGAGAATTAGACAAAAATTTTTCTAAAGAACTGTCAACTGCAGCGTTTAATTGATTTGGCTTTACAGAAATTAATGAAATAGATGGTACAAATTTATATTTAAGCAACCGAACATTTTTGACAATTTTAAGATTATGTTTTGACTTTAACTTTTTTAATTTTGGTATGATTTTTTTTTCAATAATTAAGATGTTTTTTGATGATATCTTATTTTCAATCAATGAATTGAGTACTGCGTAGCCCATATTTCCAGCGCCAATAATAAGAAATTTTTGTTTTTTAAGATTTATCATTTGACTTTTGAGCTGATGTATTTTTTCTATCTTCTTTAAATTTATTCATTGTTTTGATCTCATCTTTAAAAGATAAAGAGATCTCATATAAACTTATACAGATGTCTGTAACTTTATTTAATATTTTATTTCTACTATACATAAATGGTGTTAGGTTATTCTTATATCAAATTTAAAATAGCGTGATTTATCTTAGTTTTCCATCTATTAGTCCAATTTTTTTCTCAATAGGTCCACTTGAAATTAGATGGTACTCATTAGCGTACATCGTGGGTTTTATATTTGCTTGGCGATACATTAAATACTTGTCTTCTAACAAAAAAATATATGACGTTAAAGCTAATATAAATGAAAAATTAGTTGATGACTTAGTATTCTATTCAATTTTAGGTCTCATAATTGGAGCTAGAATTGGATACGTATTATTTTATAATTTTGCATACTATAGTGATAACGTTGTAGAAATATTCTACCTATGGCAAGGAGGACTGTCATTTCATGGTGGATTGATAGGCATCATAATTGCAGCTTTGCTTGTTTCAAGAAACTTTAAGTGCTCTTTTTTTGAAGTTAGTGACTTAATATGTGTTTCTGCTCCTGTTGGCATATTCTTTGGGAGAATAGCAAATTTTATTAATGGTGAACTTTATGGACGGCCAGCAAATTTCTTGTTTGGCATGATCTTTCCAAATGCAGATGACCAATTTAGACATCCCAGTCAGCTCTATGAAGCATTCTTGGAAGGCCTATTGCTGTTCATCATCTTAAATATTCTAATTTTTAGGCATTATAAACTCAAGTCTCCCGGGTTTGTTTCTGGAGCCTTTCTCTTGTTATATGGAGTATTTAGATATTCTGTAGAGTTCACCCGTGAGCCCGATGTACAAGTTGGGTATATTGCTAACTTTTTTACCATGGGAATGTTGCTTTCAATACCTATGATTATAGCTGGATTGAGCATCTTAGTTTTAGCAAATAAAAAATGATTAAAGAAAAGTTGCTAAAATATCTTAACGAAAACCCATACATATATTTAGATGAGTTTATTAAACTAGTGCATGGTGATAAAGATCATGGATATTATGTCTCTGAAGAGATTATTGGTAAAAAAGGTGATTTTATAACTGCTCCTGAGATATCGCAAATGTTTGGCGAAGCAATAGCAATCAAGATTCTTCAGGTTATAAATAAAAATAATATCAAACACTTTAATTTAATAGAATTAGGCCCTGGAAGGGGAACTCTCATTAATGATATTTTAAGGGTATTAAATAAACATTTATCTCCTGAAATAAATATTTCACTTCACTTCAATGAAATTAATAAAAATTTTATCAAAAATCTAAAATTACAATTTCCAAAATGTAAAATTCATTCAGTAATTGGTGATTATCCTGATCGATATTCTTTTTTTATCGCAAATGAATTTGTAGATGCGCTTCCCTTAAGACAGTTAAAAAAAAGAGGCAACACATATTACGAGACAGTCGTAAAAAAATCATTGGATGGAGACTTTGAATTTGATATTGAAATTGCAAGAAGTGAAAGTGAAATATATTCAAAATCTAGATGTGATTTAAAAAATAATCAAATCTTTGAATACTCTCCACAAACAATTGAGGTATTTAGTAAAATCATCAACTTTTTAGAAAAAAATAAAGGACATCTTCTATTAATTGACTACGGCTACGCAAAACATCCTTTAAAAAGCACTATCCAGTCAATTAAAAATCATAAAAAAACTGATGTATTAAATGATATTGGAAAACAAGACATTACTTACCTTGTGAATTTTGATTGCTTGATAAGTATCTTAAAAAATAAAAAGATTTTAGAGTATAAATTTGTCACTCAATCAGCTTTTTTGAAATTGAACGGCATTGAGGAAAGAGCAAATCAATTGTGTGAACAAAACCCAGCTAAAGCTGAGGAAATAAAAATACAGTTAAATCGATTAATTAATGATGAACATATGGGAAGTCTTTTCAAAGTATTGGAAGTGGAAATTTAAATGTTTTTTTCAAAAAATTTAAGCGACGTTGATCATTGTTTTTTTTCAAGAATTGGTGGCTTTAGTAAAAAAAAATATTCATCACTAAATTGCGGTAAAGGATCAAATGATAATCCTCTATTGGTAGAAGATAATTTAAAGATAATTCATAAGTACTTCAATCTTCCAAGGTCTAAGTTGATTACAATGCACCAAACACATTCAAACATATGCAAAATAGTTGAGCCTAAATTACAGCAAACAGAATATAAGTGTGACGGTATAGTAACAAAACATCAGAATATAATATTGTCAGTTCTGACAGCCGATTGTGCTCCGATCTTATTTTTTGACCAAAAAAAATCAATTATTGGAGCTTGTCATGCAGGTTGGAAAGGAGCCCTGAACGGTATTATTGAAAATACTCTATCAAGTATGAAGCTCCTTGGTGCAAACATTAACAATATAAATTGTTCAATTGGGCCATGTATTGGACAAAACTCATATGAAGTGAAATCAGACTTTTTCAAAATATTTGTAGACAAGTCGATAAGAAATAGACAATTTTTTATCGAAATCAATAAGGATAAATATCAGTTTTCCCTAAAAAAATTCATTAGATTAAAGCTTGAAGAGCAAGGCGTTGGAAACATAGACACTGTCAACATTGATACTTACAAAGACGAACATCTTTGTTTCAGCTACAGGCGGTCACTTCATAAAAAAGAGGATGATTATGGTAGAATGATTTCAACAATTACTATAAAAAGAGATCATTCATGAGAATTATTGCGGGAAATAGTAATTTACCTCTTTCTAAAAGTGTTTCTGATTATCTTGGTGAGAACTTAACAAACGCTTCCATACACAGATTTGCCGACGATGAAGTTTACGTTGAAATTAAAGAAAACATACGAGGTGAGGATGTTTTTGTTATAGAATCTCTATCCCACCCTGCTAACGATAATCTTATGGAGCTACTAGTAATTATGGATGCTCTAAAAAGAGCATCTGCAAAAAGAATTACTGCTGTAATTCCTTATTATGGTTATGCACGACAAGATAGAAAGCCCGGCCCTAGAACACCAATATCTGCAAAATTAGTTGCTAACTTAATAACAACTGCTGGAGCTGATAGAGTTTTAACATTAGATTTACATGCTGAACAGATACAAGGTTTCTTTGATATCCCTACTGATAATCTTTTTGCAGGACCAGTTTTTTCAAAAGATATAAAAGAAAAATATGATATTGGAAACTTAGTTGCGGTTTCGCCTGATATTGGTGGTGTAGTAAGAGCTAGAGCCATAGCAAACAAAATCGGTGCTTCAATAGCCATTGTTGATAAAAGGCGATCTAAACCTGGTGAGAGTGAAGTTATGAATATCATTGGAGATGTAAAAGGAAAAGACTGTATTATTTTAGACGATATAATTGACTCTGCTGGAACGATTTCTAATGCAGCTAATAGGATAATGGATCTTGGAGCTAATAGTATAACATCCTATGTAACACATGGCGTACTTACAGGAAAAGCGCTCGAGAGAATAAATAATTCAAAATTAACTGAATTGGTAATTACCAATTCTATTAATAATCAGGATATATTAAATAATGGTAACAAAATACGATCTATTGATATTTCCAATCTATTGGGTGAAGCGATTAAAAGAATTTCTGAAGAAAGCTCGGTATCCAGCCTGTTTGATTTTTGATTAATATGCTTGCCATATAAGCAAATTTAATCTAATTACCACAACACAATTATGTCAAAAGAAACAAATTTAGATGCTGAGATAAGAGCTGAATCTGGAAAATCAGCAGTAAAAAAAGTCCTTGCTGCTGGTAAAATTCCATCAGTAATCTATGGGTTAGGTGAAGATTCTCTTAATATTGCCCTTGATAAAATATCTGTTCAAAAGGAAATTAATTCTGGAGGGTTTCTGACAAGAATCATTTCTTTAAATATTGCAGGTAAGAAAAGTCTCGCAATCCCGAGAGATGTACAATTTGATCCTCTTTCAGATCAACCAATTCATGTGGACTTTTTGAGATTGGCAGAAGATTCAAAAATCACCCTGGATATACCAACTAGATTTATCAATGAAGAGTCATCTCCCGGCCTTAAACGTGGGGGAGTACTTAATGTGAACAGAAGAACTGTGCAACTTAGTTGCCCAGCAAATAATATTCCTGAAGAAATTGTATTTGATTTAGATGGTCTAGAAATTGGTGATACCATCAGGATATCTGCCGCCAATCTATCAAGCGAAATCACTCCTACAATTAGTGATCGTGACTTTACTGTAGCATCAGTTGCCGCGCCAACTGTTGTCAAAGAACCTGAAGCTCCTGTAGAAGGTGAAGAAGCAGCAGCAGAGGGAGCGGAGACTTCGGATGATGCTAAAGAGACATCAACAGATGATGCTAAAAAAGAAGAAAATAAAGATTAATACTTTACCTTTCAACTAATACATAATTTCTATATTCTTAAACGTATGATTGCTCTTATTGGTTTAGGAAACCCCGGTCAAAAACATTCCTTAAATAGACATAATATAGGATTCATAATTATTGATGAACTCATTGATAATAATGAAATTATTAAGAGTGAAAAAAAATTCAACGGTGATTTAACAACTTTATCAATCGGAAGAAAAAAAATAGTCACATTTAAGTCATGCGATTACATGAATGAATGTGGTGGTAGTATTGCAAAACTCATTAATTTTTACAAACTTGGTCTAGACTCAGTTTATGTCTTTCATGATGACCTTGATATTTCTCTTGGAAAAGTAAAAATAAAAAATGGTGGCTCACCAGCTGGTCATAATGGATTAAAATCAATAGACTCATGTATAGGCAAAAATTATAAAAGAGTAAGGGTTGGAATTGATCACCCAGGGAGCCGTAAATTGGTTAACAGGCATGTACTAGGCAACTTTAAAAAAAAGGAGTTGGAAATTGTTGACCAATTAAAGACCAGTATTTCATCGCACTTAAAATTACTGATATCAGAGAATAAATCTCAATTCTTAAATAATATTAAATTATAATATGGGATTTAAATGTGGAATTGTTGGGCTACCTAATGTTGGAAAATCGACATTATTTAATGCTCTTACCAAGAAAATTTCAGCTGAAGCCGCCAACTATCCTTTTTGTACAATAGAACCAAATGAAGGAACCGTAATCGTTCCTGATGAGAGAGTTAATACTTTAACAGAAATAGCAAAATCTAAAAAAACTATACCTACCTCACTGACATTTTTTGATATAGCTGGACTAGTTAAAGGTGCATCAAAGGGAGAAGGATTAGGGAATAAATTCTTATCACATATAAGGGAGGTCGATGCAATCATACACGTGGTTAGGTGCTTTGAAGATGACAATATAACTCACGTAAGCAATAAAATTGATCCCTTGGACGATATTGAGACAATTAATACTGAATTAGTTTTATCTGATATTGAACTACTAGAAAAATTAAAATCTGGTCTCGAAAAACAAGCTAAAAAAGGCGATAAAGATGCAAAAATTAAAATCTCAGCAGCTGAAAAGTTACTAATCCATCTTGGAAAAGGCGAACCGGCAATTACAATTGAAAATTTATCTGAGATAAAATCAAATTCGTCAGAATTTAATTTAATTACGTTTAAGCCAACAATCTATGTATGTAATGTCAATGAAGAATCAATTATAGGTGGAAATGAATTCACGGAACAAATTAAAAATAGTTTTAACAATGAAATTATTCTTATCTCAGCAGAAATAGAGTCCCAGATTTCTTCATTAAGTGATGAAGATCAAAAGGAGTATGTACAGAGCTTAGGTTTAGAAGAGTCGGGTTTGAATAAAATTATCCGCAGTGGCTACAAAACACTTAACTTGATTACTTATTTTACAGCGGGTGAGCAAGAAACAAGAGCGTGGACCATAGAATTAGGGACAACAGCGCCTCAGGCTGCAGGAAAGATTCATACTGATTTTGAAAAAGGCTTTATTCGAGCTGAAACTATTGCGTATAATGATTACATTGCCTGCATGGGTGAAATAAAAGCAAAGGAACAAGGAAAGATGCGTAGCGAAGGTAAAGAATATACTGTACAAGATGGTGACGTAATGCATTTTTTATTTAATAATTAGATATGGAACATAAATTAGTATTCCCGACTTATGAGGAAATGCATGAGAAAGCTGTAAAGCTTGGACACTTAATCAAAAGTAAAAATATTAATTTCGATAAAATGGTTGTTGTCTCAAGGGGAGGTTTTGTACCTGCTGCTGTTGTTGCTTACACTCTGGGCATACAAGACGTAGATATCGTATCCATACAAAGTTACATTCATCGGGAAGCTGGAAAGGCTATTGTTCATCGCTCTCCAAAAACCGAAGAAATAGTGCTCGTGATTGATGATATTGTAGATAAAGGTGGAACAGCAAAAGCTCTTAAAGAATATATGCCTAATATGCATTTAGCAGTGATTTATGCTAAGCCAAGAGGATTGCCATTAGCTAGTACGTATGTTGAAGAAATCACTCAAGATACTTGGCCTGTCTTCCCCTGGGATGAGGAAGACAAAGCCAATCATTAAGTAACTTTAAAAGATAAAGTAGAGTACGGATAATGCTCCGATTACGATAGATCCAGCATTCAGATCTTCGTGTCTACCGCTCAAAGCTTTTATCACTACATAAGCAATGAAACCTAGAGCAATACCATGAGCAATACTGAATGTTAGAGGCATTAAAACAGCCGCTAAAACTGCAGGAGCATATTCACTCACATCATCCCATTCTATATCACGTAAATTCTTCAAGAAGAATGTTGCAACAAAAACAAGCGCAGGCGCTGTTGCAAAAGCTGGTATACTTTGAGCTAATGGAGCAAGAAATAAACATATAGCAAAAAGTATTGCCACTGTTACAGCTGTAAGGCCTGTTCTACCACCTTCTTTAATACCGGCTCCTGACTCGATGTAAGAAGTTGTATTTGATGTTCCCACTAAAGCACCAACCGTCGTTGCCGCAGAATCTGCTAGCACTGCTTTGCCAATACCTTCGACATTTCCATCTTGGTCAACTTTTCCTGTCAGGTTAGCAACTGAAGTAAGCGTTCCAGCAGTATCAAAAAAATCTACAAAAAGAAACGCGAATGCTACACCAATAAAACCAGCCGTTGCGATGAGACTAAAGTCCATTGAAAATGCATGAACTGCAGGAGGTATAGATCCCACTACACCATCAATCGCACTGACCCCTGTCATCCAGGCAACAACACTAACCACAAGTATTCCAATAATAATTGAACCCGGGACACCTCTCTTATCAAGGATGGCCATTATTGCAAAACCAACTGCAGCAAGTATTACAGGCATAGAGCTTACATCTCCAAGTCCCACTAAAGTAGCCGGGTTATCGACAACAACCCCAGCATTTTTTAAGCCAATGATTGCTAAAAATAAACCTATACCGGCACCTACTCCAAACTTCATGCTTTTTGGAATACTATTAATAATCCACTGACGTGCAGGTGTTATGGACAATATAAGAAATGCGATGCCCGCAATAAATACTGCTGCAAGTGCCTGCTGATAAGTGTAACCCATGCCAAATACAACGCCAAAAGCGAAGAATGCATTCAGACCCATTCCTGGCGCGAGCGCTATTGGCCAATTGGCCCATAATCCCATAACTAAGCAACCAACGACTGCCGCAATTATGGTTGCAACAAATACGCCCCCAAAATCCATGCCTGTACCATCAGTTGATAAAATTGCCGGATTAACAACAATGATGTATGCCATTGTTAAAAATGTAGCGAGCCCGGCAAGAACTTCTGTTCTTACACTCGTACCATTTTCATTCAATTTAAAAATATTTTCTAACATTAAGTTCCTCCATCTAATTAACTTAAAGCTTATATTAATCAAAAATGGTTTTCGAGACAGATTTAATCTGCTTGTGGATAACGATGCTTACAATTTACTGTAAAGAAAAAAATTAAATTATTGATATAATGAGTATATTTATAATTGTATTAGTGTGACTCTTTCCAAATTTGCTTATTCGTAAAGTAAAGCAAGAATGAAAGTATTAATAAGTACGTTATGACTTTAAAACCGATTCTCTTACGTGCCTCCAATTTAGGTTCTGCTGTCCATGTCAAAAACATAGTAACGTCTCTAGCCATTTGCTCCGGCGTTGCTTCCGTACCATCACTATACTCAACAGCATCAGCTGAGAGTAATTGCGGCATTGCAATCTTTTGTCCCTTTGCATAAATATTGTAGTAGACACCATCGTCAAGTACCATGCCCTCGGGGGCATCTTCATATCCAAGCAGCAATGAATAAACATAATCTGCTCCACCGTGTCTTGCTTTAACCATTACAGATAGATCTGGAGGATACGCTCCACCATTAGCCGCTCTTCCTTGTTGTTCATTTTCATAAGGGCTAACAAATTTATCTGACAAGATAGCTGGTCGCATAACTACGTCTCCATACTCGTCTGGAGCACCTTTTACCTCAAATGCAGCTGCCATAGCTTTCACTTGTGCTTCAGAGAACTCAGGGCCACCGTCTTCCATTAAGTTTCTATAACTCAATAATTCCATTGAGTGGCAACCAGAACATACTTCAGTATAAACCTGGTAACCTCTTTGTAATGATGCTCGCTCAAATTTACCCAATGGCCCTTGAAATGACCATTCTGGATGCAACGGCTCTTTCATTTCTGCTGCCTGTATAGTTATTTGAGAGAGTCCAAAATATACGAGAGTTAAAATTAATATTTTTGATAAATATTGCATTTAACTTAAGTGGTTGCTCCTGAGGCTAACATTTCTTTTTCCTCTTTGGTCAAGACAGGTTCACTTAAACTTTTTGGAAGCGGTTTGGTTTTCTCTATGTAACCTAGCAATGGCAAAATTACTATAAAGTGAGCAAAGTAGTATACAGTAGCAATTCTTCCCATGATTAAAAATAAGCCATCTGCTACTTGCGCTCCCAAGTAACCAAGAAAAATAGTGTTTGCAAAGAAGAGCCATACAAATTGTTTATAAAGAGGTCTATATTTTGCTGATCTTACTTTTGATGTATCTAACCATGGCAAGAAAGCAAGAATAGCTATCGCCGAAACCATCAGAATTACCCCACCAAGTTTGTCTGGGACAGCCCTTAAGATTGCATAGAAAGGTAAAAAATACCACTCTGGAACAATATGTTCAGGTGTTTGAAGTGGGTTGGCTTGAATGTAATTATCGGTATGTCCTAGTAGGTTTGGTACGAAAAATACAAACCCTGCAAAAATGATTAAAAATACAACAAGTGCAAATAAATCTTTCACTACGTAGTGTGGATGAAATGGAACTGTATCTTGAGATCCTTTAACAACATCGATTCCCTCAGGGTTATTGTTTCCAGGTACGTGAAGAGCCCAAACATGAAGAATTACCAATGCAAAGATAAGAAAAGGCATTAAGTAATGTAATGTAAAGAACCTTGTCAGCAATGGACTTCCAACAGCATAGCCTCCCCATAACCAGTTAGTCACAGATTCTCCAACAATCGGTATTGCACTAAATAAATTGGTTATTACGGTGGCTCCCCAAAAGCTCATTTGACCCCAAGGTAAAACGTACCCCATAAATGCAGTAGCGATCATTAATAAGAAGATAAATACACCTATAATCCAAATAAGTTCTCGTGGCTCTTTATAAGAACCATAGAACATAGATCTAGCCATGTGGATATAGACAGCCATGAAAAATAGAGATGCGCCATTTGCATGGATATATCTTAGTAACCAACCATAGTTTACATCCCGCATTATGTGCTCAACACTTGCAAAAGCTAAATCAGCATCTGCAACATAATGCATAGCAAGCACTAACCCAGTTATAATCTGCGTAACTAAGCAAAAAGTTAATATTCCACCGAACGTCCAGAAATAGTTTAAATTTTTTGGAGTTGGGTATGGCATTAAGTGTCCATAGATTAGGTCAAGTAAAGGTAACCTTTCATTAAACCATTTTCCAACTGCTGACTTTGGTACGTAGTTATCGCTCATGTTATTTATCCAATTTTAATAGTGTTATCATTAAGAAATACATAGTCGGGAATTTCCAAATTGGTAGGGGCTGGACCTTTTCTTATTCTACCAGATGTATCATAGTGTGAACCATGGCATGGACAGAACCAACCGTTATATTCTCCCTTTTGACCAAGTGGAATACACCCTAGGTGAGTACATATTCCTACCATTACCAACCACTCTGGATTTATAGCTCTAGCGGCATCATCTTGGGGATCCGGTAAGTCATCGAGAGATACAGCTTTAGCTTCTGAAATCTCTTCAGGTGTCCTTCTTCTAATAAAAACAGGCTTACCTCTCCACAAAACAGTAATGCTTTGGCCTGGAGCAATGGGTCTTAAGTCAACTTCCGTTGAAGCCAGAGCTTTTACTGATGCATCTGGATTCATTTGATCTACAAAAGGCCATACCAATGAAGCAGCTCCAGCAGCAGTAAATGTTCCGGTTGTGATGTACAAAAAGTTTCTTCTTGTAACAGGTTTGTCTGACAAATTTTCTTCCCAATATTTAATTGCTAATATACTCTAAAATAAGCATTTTTATGCGAAATAAAATAAGCAATTGAAAGATAAATTGGGTCAAGATGACGCATATTTCTCTAAAAATCTAGAAGGGTAAACTTAAAATTGAATTTAGCGATATTTGAACCTGATATTCCTCAAAATACTGGTGCTATGATTCGTATTTGCTCATGTTTTGATGTGGATATCGATATTATTCATCCTGCATCATTTGTTTTGTCTGAAAAATCACTAAACCGTGTTGCAATGGACTATATCAAAAATGTAAAGATAAGCGAATTTGATGATTGGGAAGATTACATGACAAAAAGAAATGGAAGAAAAATATTACTTTCAACGAAAGGAAGTAAATCTCATTATGATTTTAGCTTTAATCAAACAGACAATCTAATCGTAGGAAGAGAAAGTGCGGGTGTGCCAGAATATGTTCATCAAGATTCAGATGAGGTTCTTAAGATAAATATGAAAGCGGGAGCGAGATCACTAAATGTAGCCACATCATCTGCGATAGTAATCTCGGAAGCCACAAGGCAATTAAAAATAATATAATATGAAAAATAATAATAAAAAGATTTGTAAAGACTGGTTTATAGAACTTCAAAATTTAATATGTAAGGCAGTTCTTGAGCTTGAAAAAGAATATGGATCAACCGCTAAGTTCAAGAAGAATAAATGGTCAAAGGGAGAGTATAGAATTATTGAAGGTGATGTAATTGAAAAAGGTGGCGTTGCATTTTCAAACGTTGTTGGGAAATTTCCAAAAGACTTTGCAAAGCAAATACCCGGCACTGAAAAAAATAATAATTTCTGGTCATCAGGTGTTTCAGTTGTGCTCCATCCAGTAAATCCAAAAGTTCCGGCATTGCACTTTAATACGCGACATATTATTACCAGCAAAAGTTGGTTTGGGGGAGGAATTGACGCTACTCCATGCTTAGAAGATAAAATATTAAAAAAGAACTTTCACTCTAAACTTAAAAATACATGTGATATGCACAGCAAGAGTTATTATCCTAAATATAAAAAATGGTGCGATGAGTACTTTTATTTGCCGCACAGAAAAGAAATAAGAGGCATCGGCGGTATTTTCTTCGATTACAAAATGGATAATTGGGATAATGATTTTGAATTTGTAAAAGACGTAGGATTAACCTTTGTAGAAATTATTAAAGATGTTGTTCGCAGAAAAATGTTTGAAAAATTCACAAAAAAACAGAAAGAAATTCAGTTGTTGAAACGAGGCCGTTACGTAGAATATAATCTTTTATACGACCGAGGAACTAAATTTGGACTAAATAGTGGCGGTAATATAGATGCGATTTTAATGTCAATGCCGCCTAATGCAAAATGGAAGTAAATAGAAATGGATACAGAGCCAATTACAGTAGCAGGAGCAAAAAAACTTCAAGACGAATTGAATGATCTTATTAATAATAAGCGTCAAAAGGTAATACAAGCCATAGCTGAAGCAAGGGAGCATGGTGACTTAAAAGAAAACGCTGAATATCATGCCGCCAAAGAAGAGCAAGGTCACATTGAAGGACGTATTCAAGAAATTCAACTTATGCTCTCTAATGCAGAAATAATAGATCTTGATAATATTCCAAAAACTCAGAAGACAGTTGTTTTTGGAGCAACTGTTGAGTTGTCAGATTTAGATGATGAATCTAAAACAAAATTTCAAATTGTTGGTGATGATGAAGCAGATATTGAATCAGGCTTATTGTCCTATAAGTCACCTGTTGCGAGAGCACTTATTGGAAAAGAAAAAGGAGATTTTGTTACTGTGACAACACCAAAAGGTGAAAAGAATTACGATATTAAAAAAATTGAATTTAAATAAAAGAATTTTTACTTTTGAGCCTGAACAATCGCTTTCAAGCGCTCTATAAGAGAAAACTTATCATCGATAAAGTCATTTTCGGCCCACCAATCTTCAACTTCAGACATTATTCTTCCAACCATTGGTCCCTGCTCTATCCCCATGTTTATAATGTCTTTTGGTGAAATTCCAAAATCAGGTTTGGTCCAGTTATCCGCAACTTCATACAACGATCTCCAGTTAACTTCGTTCTTATTTTGAGTATCTCGAGACCAATTTATTATAATCTGATTTTGAAATTCAGTTTTACCAAGCTTATACAATAAGTAGCGAACTTCTTTCATTGAAAGGTATGAAACAATTTTTTTATTGAGACTTGATAATTTCAGTAACTCTGTTGAATCTGCCTTGGATAATGGAAAGCTATTAATAAAATGGTTTGTTTTTTCAAGTGAGCTTCCTATAAGTGTGCTTAGCCTAATTATAGGATTGGGTACTGCGCCAATTCTTGATTCAATTTCAATTAAGTTTTTAAAATTTTCATCCAGTAAAGCTCCTTCGAAATGAGTTTTCAATATTCCCACACTCTCCATCATATGAAGTGAATTATGAGGTGTTTTTAATTTTAAAATTTCTTTAAATTCATGCCATTTCCGTTCATTGGAGATATTTGATAAATGAGCATGATTGACCGTAAATACTTTTTGTAAATCAGGATCAATATCGCTATTTTCAAAAAGTGCAAAGAAGCGAAAGTATCGAAGAATCCTAAGGTAATCTTCTTTAATTCTTTCATTTGGATCTCCAATAAAAATAACATTGCCATTCTTCAAATCCTCTTGGCCATTATAGAAATCGAATATTTTTCCGTTACTATCTACATAGAGAGCATTAAAGGTGAAATCTCTTCTTTGAGCATCTTCCTTCATATCCTTGGTAAATGTAACCGTTGCATGTCTGCCATCAGTTGAAATATCTTTTCTAAAAGATGTGATCTCATATTTTTTCTGATTTATAATGGCTGTAACAGTGCCATATTTCTTACCTACATCCACAGACTGAATATTATTTTGATCAAGCAGGTTAGTTGTTTCATCGGGAGTCAACGATGTTGCAAAGTCAATGTCAGTAACATCTTTTTGCAAAATTGCATCTCTGATACAACCACCAACAAGAAAAATGCTGTTCTTTTTAAAAGTTTCAAAAATTCTGAATATTTGACTAACTTCTTCAGATGAGATTAGGGAAGAATAATTGCTCATAGCAAGAGCATATTTATATTATTTTAAAATTTGATAAAGATTTATTAACATTCCTGCTGTTGCCCCCCAAATTCTATAGTTTTCGTAAGGTAAAACACTATAAACATAATCATATTTTTCATTACCATGACTGTAAGTAGCGCTTTCCTCCTGATGGTTATTTTTATTCATAAGAAATTCTAAAGGAAGATAAAAGACCTCATCTACTTCACTTTTATTAATGTTTA
This sequence comes from Pelagibacterales bacterium SAG-MED32, assembly GCA_014653725.1. Taxonomy (GTDB): domain Bacteria; phylum Pseudomonadota; class Alphaproteobacteria; order Pelagibacterales; family AG-422-B15; genus CACNXQ01. Next base: position 16,231 of record JACWEC010000017.1, read on the forward strand.
GTGACGAATAATCTTTAATTACAGAAACAATTGGTAATATTCTGAAGCCAGTTCCTGTTACGTAAACATCAAGATTTCCCAACACTTCAACTTGTTCTCTAGAAAGCCCAACTTCCTCTGATGCTTCCCTTAGAGAGGTTTCTATAGGAGTTAAATCGCCTGTCTCAATTTTACCTCCTGGAAAACTTATTTGACCTGCATGATCTTTAAGATTTGTAGGTCTTTTTGTAAGCAATATCTTTACATTGTCTTCTTCATAAATAATTGGCACTAAAACTGCGGACGGTATCAAATTGTAACTTTCTTTTTTAAGT
>JACWEC010000018.1 GCA_014653725.1 Pelagibacterales bacterium SAG-MED32
CAGCCAGAATATATTTTATTTTAGAAGTACCAGCGTTATTTGATTTTTTTACCTGTGCAGTATTATCTTTTTCATTAGCTAAATTTTCTTTATGGTAAGTTGTAATAATATTTACTTTTGTAATCCCTGGAATTTCATTAAGGGCAGCCTGAGCATCATTAAATATTTTTTCATTCTTCTTTTGATCAATTTCATCAAATTCTAATATACAATCGATTTTACCTTCAGCTGCATTGATATTTTTTACCATACCTAGAGCAACGATATTCTCGCCTTTACTGTCATTCATTACTTGTCCAAGTAAGTGTAATGCCTGATTTTCTAGTGTTTCTACCATTTTTTTGAACTTGTATTATAGTAATTAATCACAATATATAACATGTATACTTGTAATTAATTGCTTTTAACCATTTTTACCATATATAAATAATTCAATATGTCTTGGTCTGATAATAATAATAATGATCCCTGGGGATCCTCTGGCAATGGTAGCGGTAGACGCGGTCCTGGTCCAAACATGGACGATGTAATCCGTAATGCGCAAAATAAATTCAAAGGCATGATGCCAGGCTCCTTCTTTGGTAAACTGGGACCAATGGTAATTATTGGAATTTTAATATTAATATGGTTAGCAAGTGGCTTTTACAGGGTACTTCCTGATGAACAAGGAGTTGTTCTTCAGTTTGGAAAATATACCAATACCACACAACCTGGTTTGAATTACCATCTTCCTTATCCAATTGAGAGAGTTTTTACTCCAAAAGTTACAAAGATTAATAGAATAGATGTTGGCTATCGTCAAAGCCCTGACTCACGGGTTACGGCAATTCGTGATGTTGAAGAAGAAAGCCTGATGTTAACTGGAGATGAAAATATTGTAGACATTGATTTTTCCGTTTTTTGGTTAATCAATGACGCTGGCAAATTTTTATTCAATGTTCAGTCACCTGAATTAACTGTTAAAAGTGCGGCTGAAACTGCTATGCGTGAATCTATAGGTCAAGCTACAATACAATCTATATTAACTGAGGGTAGAACTGAAATTGAAGACAAAACAAGAATCCTAATTCAAGAAATATTAGATGAGTACGGAACTGGAATCACAATAACACAAGTTCAAACACAAAAAGCTGACCCACCTGCTCAAGTTATTGATGCATTCAGAGATGTCCAAGCGGCACGAGCTGATAGGGAGAGGCAGAGAAACGAGGCAGAGTCTTATGCCAATGATATTATCCCAAGAGCACGAGGAGAAGCAGAGCAGATACTTCAGTCGGCTGAAGGTTATAGGCAAAAAGTAATAGCTGATAGTGAGGGTAAGGCTGCAAGATTTTTATCAATTCAGGAAGAATATGCTAAAGCTCCATCTGTAACTAAAAAAAGAATTTTTTACGAGACAATGGAAGATGTGTTCTCAGACATGGATAAAGTAATTATTGATAAAACAGGCGGTGACTCTGTCGTACCTTACTTACCATTACCGGAATTAAAGAAAACACAGGATTAATTTATGAGAGCATCTAGAATTTCACTTATAATCGTTGGTTTAATAGCGGTAATCTCATACTTTACTTTGTTCACTGTTTTAGAGGTAAAAAATGCAATTGTTCTACAATTTGGAGACCCTAAAAGAGTAATAACTGAACCGGGTTTGAACTTTAAAATTCCATTTATTCAGAACGTTATATTTATCGATAATCGGATACTTGATATTGACGCCCCTGCTGCTGAGATTATTGCTTCAGATCAAAAGAGACTCATAGTTGATGCATTCGTAAAATTTAAAATTGTTGATGTATTAGAGTTCTACAAAGCTCTTGGAAATGAAAATGTTGCAAGATCAAGAATATCTGCAGTCGTTAACTCAAGAATTCGTGGTGTTCTTGGTGAAGAACCTTTAGCTGCAGTACTTTCAGAAAGTAGATCAAAGTTAATGAAACAAATTACATCACTTGTTGAAGCAGAAGTTAAAGACTTCGGTATTGAGATTGTTGATGTAAGAATAAAGCGCGCCGATCTTCCTGAGGCAAACAGTCAGGCGATTTTTGCTAGAATGCAAACTGAAAGAGAGAGAGAAGCAAGAGAATTTAGAGCTCAAGGTGCAGAAATGGCACAAAAGATAAGATCAACTGCTGATAAAGAAGTTACGATTATTAAATCGCAAGCAGAAAAAGAAGCTAATATTATTCGTGGTGAAGGTGACGGCATGGCTAACAAAGTTTTTGCTGAAGCATTTGGTAAAGATCCTGAATTCTTTGGTTTCTACAGGGCTATGCAGGCTTACACAGAAGGTCTTAATAGTAATGATACAACAATGATCTTATCTCCTGAAAGTGAGTTTTTTGAATACTTTGGAGACTTTAGCGGTTCAGGTAATTAAAGCTCATATCTTTTAAAATTAAATATGACTCAATTCATATTAGGTTCCTTAGGCATGTTACTGATAATAGAAGGTCTTCTTTACGCCTTATTTCCCACTAGAATGAAAGCAATGATTACCAGTATGTTGAATATGAATAATGACAAATTAAAATGGGGCGGACTAATGTCAGCAATATTAGGCTTTATAATGCTGTGGTCTGTGATTGAATGATTAAAAAATATTTTATATTTCCATTATCTCTATTCTTATACTTGAACAGTATAGTTATAACACTTGCATTTACTGGCCCAGACACATTTTCTGATTTAGCAGAAAGCGTATCCCCATCAGTCGTCAATATTTCAACGACAGGTGTCATAGAGCAAGCAGGACCTGAAGTGCCATCTATAGAAGATTTCTTTAACTTCCCATTTAATATGCCGCGATCTGAACCGTCTGAACGTGAGTTTAGTTCCTTAGGCTCAGGTTTTGTTATATCCGAAGATGGCTTTATAGTTACCAATAACCACGTAGTTGAAAATGCATCTGATATACAAGTAACATTTACAGATGGTACAAAAATAGAGGCGGAGTTGATCGCGGCTGATGCTGAAACTGATCTAGCTCTTTTGAAGGTCGATGCAAACAATCTGAATTACCTGGAATTTGGTGACTCTGATACAGCCAAAGTTGGAAACTGGGTCATGGCAATTGGAAATCCACATGGTTTAGGGGGAACAGTCACTGCTGGGATAGTCTCTGCAAGAGGTAGAATGTTAGGAGGAAGATACGACGACTTTATTCAAACGGACGCCTCAATTAACAGAGGTAACTCAGGTGGACCACTTTTTGATTTAGATGGAAAAGTAATAGGAGTGAATTCTATGATTATTTCACCTAGTGGCGGATCAATTGGTATTGGTTTTGCTATTCCTTCTAATCTAGCAAAAAATATTATTGATCAACTAAAAGATACTGGAGAAATAGAAAGGGCATGGCTAGGGGTAAGAATTCAAGAAGTAACTGAAGAGATAGCTCAAAGCCTGGGTCTTACTAAAACTTACGGAGCTTTAGTTCAAGGCTTAACACCAGACAGTCCCGCTCTTAGCGGTGGTGTAAAAGAAGGTGATATAATTATTGAGTTTAATGGCAAAGAAGTTGAGTCAGTTCAAACACTTCCCAAATTAGTAGCTGAGGCAAATATAGGTGAACAAAGCACGGTTGTTGTGTGGAGAGATGAAAAAGAAGTTTTATTAAATGTCAATCTTGGCAAACAGCCATCTTTTGAAGAGCTTGCTAGTATTGAAAATAATGGATCATCAATTAACGTAGCTGAACTAGGCATTAAAATACGAACAATTTCAGATGAAGACAAAGACAGGCTGCAACTGCCGTCAACTCAGCAAGGTGTCGTAATATCTGAAATAGATAACGACTCATTTCTGATAAGGCAAAATATAAAAAAAGATGACATCATAATCGAAATACAAAATAAAGTTGTAAGTTCAACAGGAGATGTATTAGAAATTATTGATGAAGTAGTTGCTCAAGGAAAAGAAAATATTTTAATAGTCTTTTATGCTGGTCCTAATTCAAGAAAATACATAGGCGCAAAACTATCACTTGATTGATTGTGAATGTCTAAAGATTTAATAGTTATCTTTGGACCTACAGCAAGTGGAAAATCCAAAAAAGCAGTCGACATATCTTTAAAGCATAAATCAACTATCATTAATTTTGATAGTATGCAGGTTTATAAAGATCTAAGAATTTTAACTGACAGGCCTACCGCAGCAGACTTAAGTACATGCGATCATAGATTATATGGTTATCTAAATGGCGATGAATCAAGCACAGCAGCGTCGTGGTTAAACGATGCAGTAAATGAGATTAAAGAATGTTTCAGTAGTAAAAAACTTCCCATTTTAGTGGGTGGTACAGGAATGTATCTAAATGCACTTAAGTTCGGCTTGGCTGATATTCCAGATATTGATGAAGAAATAAAAAATGAAACACAAGGTCTATTTGATAGTCATGGACTTAGATTTCTTTTTGATGAGATAAAAAAAAGTTATCCATCAACTAAAATTCAAGAAAATGACAAACAAAGAATATTCAGAAGTTATTCACTTTTAAACCAAACAGGAAAAGTATTAGAACAGTGGCAATTAAATACCTCTCCTGCAATTGAAGATATAGATTACCAAATATTGCTAACAACTACTGATAGAGATAAATTGTATCCTAAGGCAGAATTAAGAGTTGAACGTATGTTTGAAGACACTGTAGTTGATGAAGTAAGTGAATTATTAAACAAAGGCTATGACGATAATAAGTCAATTATGAAAGCTATAGGAGTTAGGGAAATAAGCAGTTTCTTAAATAAAGATATTGATCTTAAAGAATGTAAAAATGCTATCAAAAAAAACACCAGAAATTACATTAAAAGACAGCTAACTTGGATAAAAGGTAATAATATTACGCAAAACATAGACAAAAAGAAATTTATGTAATGCTATAATCTTATATTCTTTCCATTAATTTAATTATATTTGACTTTTATTACAAATCTCCATAGAAGGTCACTTCAAACATAAGGGAAATTTATGGTTAATATTCAGATGACAGGCGCTCAAATGGTTTTAAAAGCATTTGAAGATCATCAAGTTGATACAATTTTTGGTTATCCTGGTGGGGCAGTTTTACCTATATATGATGAGTTAGCAAAGGAAAGGGATACCAACCAGCCTATTAGGCACTATCTAGTGAGGCACGAGCAAGGAGCATCTCATTCTGCAGAGGGATATGCTAGATCAAGTGGTAAAGTTGGGGTCATGCTTGTTACGTCTGGTCCTGGAGTTACAAACTCGGTTACAGGACTAACTGATGCTATGATGGATTCTATCCCAATTGTTTGCATAAGTGGTCAAGTACCCACTCATTTAATTGGAACTGATGCTTTCCAAGAATGTGATGCTGTTGGCATTACGAGACCTTGCACGAAACATAATTGGCTTGTTAAGGATATCAATGATCTCTCAAGAATTCTCCACGAAGCATTTTATGTTGCTTCAAGTGGAAGACCTGGACCAGTTTTAGTTGATATACCAAAAGATATTCAATTCCAGACAGGTACGTATATTGGCCCTGAAACTGTTAAACATAAATCGTATAGACCAAAGTTAAAGGCAAATATTGATCAAATTGATAATGCGCTAAAATTAATAGCGGATGCTGAAAAACCTATTTTTTACACTGGTGGAGGTGTTATTAATTCAGGAAATGCAGCCGTTCAATTACTAAGGGAATTTGTTCGGTTAACGGGTTTTCCAATTACATCTACATTACAAGGACTAGGAGCCTATCCTGGTGATGACTCGCAGTTTATTGGCATGTTAGGTATGCACGGTACTTATGAAGCGAATATGGCTATGAACGAATGTGACTTAATGATTAATATTGGGGCAAGATTTGATGATAGAATAACTGGCAAAATTGACGAGTTTTCTCCAAACTCTAAAAAAATCCATATTGATATTGATCCTGCATCAATCAATAAGATTGTTAAAGTTGATGTTCCGTTAATAGGTGATGTTGCACATGTGTTGGAAGATTCAATAAAATTATGGAAGTCTAAAGTTTATAAAATCAATAAACCCCCTCTTAAGGAGTGGTGGAAAACAATTGATAAATGGAAAGAAAAAGATTCACTCAAATTCACTAGTGATAAAAATAGAATAAAACCACAATACGCAATCCAGAGACTGTATGAGTTAACAAAGGATAAAGATGTGTTTGTTACAACTGAAGTTGGTCAGCATCAAATGTGGGCTGCACAATATTATAAATTTTCAAAGCCTAATAGATGGATAACATCGGGTGGATTAGGAACAATGGGTTTTGGCTTACCTGCTGCGATCGGAGCACAGGTAGCTCATCCAGATAAACTTGTTATTGATATAGCTGGTGAGGCATCTATTTTGATGTGCATTCAAGAAATGTCTACGGCAATTCAACACAAACTTCCTGTTAAAATATTTATTATTAATAATCAATACATGGGCATGGTTAGACAGTGGCAAGAGTTACTGCATGATAAGCGCTACTCCCATAGTTATACTGATGCATTACCAGATTTTGTTAAATTAGCTGAAGCTTATGGCGCTAAAGGTATAAGAGTACAAAAACCTAATGAGTTAGATAAAGCAATAAATGAAATGATTGAATATGAGGGTCCAGTAATATTTGACTGCGTTGTTGAACAGAATGAAAATGTTTATCCAATGATTCCATCTGGTAAGGCTCATAATGAAATGCTGCTTGGGGACGAAACCAAAAAAGAAGAAATTTCAGATGAAGGAAAAGTTTTAGTTTAATGAGTGATATAGTTTCAAAGCATACAGTATCAGTGCTAGTGGATAACGAACCAGGGGTTTTAGCTAGGGTTATAGGTTTAATATCTGGAAGAGGTTATAATATAGATAGTTTAACGGTTGCAGAAGTTGATGCTGAAAAACATATTTCAAGAATTACAATCGTTGCGCCAGGAACAGAGGAAACTGTTAATAAAATGATAAGTCAGTTACAGCGCATTGTTCCCGTTAAAAGAGCAGCAAATGTGACTTTTGAAAAACAAGGCATTGAAAGAGAAATGGCGTTAGTAAAAATTGTATCAACAGGTGAGAAAAGGGTTGAATCTATGCGTTTATCAGATGTTTTCAGAGCCAGGGTAATCGATACTACACATGACTCATTTGTATTTGAATTAAATGGCTCCCCAAGAAAAATTGATGCTTTTATTGACTTAATGAAGCCACTTGGTTTATCAGAGGTATCTAGAACAGGTGTCGTGGCAATTGCCCGTGGCACAGAAAAAATGTAAAGGTGATTATATGAAAGTTTATTATGAAAAAGATGCTAATTTAGATCTTATTAAATCCAAAAAAATAGCAATATATGGCTATGGAAGCCAAGGACATGCTCATGCACTTAATTTAAATGATTCCGGCGCAAGCGAAGTAGTTGTTGCGTTAAGAGAAGGTTCTTCAAGTGCAAAAAAAGCTGAAGCTGAGGGTTTAAAGGTAATGTCACTTTCAGATGCAGCTGAATGGGCTGATATTATGATGATGCTTATACCTGACGAGCTTCAAGCCGATGTTTGGAAAAATCATATTGAGCAAAGAGCAAAGGAAGGTTCAGCGCTAGCGTTTGCACACGGATTAAATATTCATTTTGATTTAATTAATGCTAGACCTGACATGGATGTCTTTATGATTGCCCCTAAAGGACCCGGCCATACTGTTAGATCAGAATATAAAAGAGGCGGCGGCGTGCCATGTTTAGTAGCAGTTGATAGTGATAAAACAGGAAATGCTCTTGACCTAGCACTTTCATATGCATCTGCAATTGGTGGTGGCAAAGCAGGCATCATTGAAACTACTTTTAAAGATGAGTGTGAAACAGACTTGTTCGGAGAACAAACAGTTCTTTGTGGTGGTGTAGTAGAACTAATTAGAAATGGCTTTGAAACTTTAGTTGAAGCTGGTTATCCGCCTGAGATGGCATATTTTGAATGTCTTCATGAGGTTAAACTTATTGTCGATCTAATCTATGAAGGTGGAATTGCTAATATGAATTATTCAATTTCAAACACAGCTGAATACGGTGAATATGTATCTGGTCCTAAGATTGTTGATAGTGAAACTAAAGCTAAGATGAAAAAGGTATTGGAGAAAATTCAGTCAGGGGAATTTACTCGAGAGTGGATAGAAGAATATAAGAGTGGAGCCAAAAATTTTGAGGCAATGAGATCAAAAATTGACAATCACCAGATTGAAAAAGTTGGCACTGAATTGCGCGCAATGATGCCCTGGATTTCAAAAAATAAATTAGTTGATAAAGAAAAGAACTAGTTATTTTTTAGTTTTCAGACTTAAAAGATACGATATAGCCCAATAATCGTTCAATTTTGAGTAATTTATTGCGAATTTCTGAATATTCATATATTTATCCTTTATCTTTGAAATTAACTAAAGTGCATATTTTGTAATGAAAAAAATATATTTAACTAATTTCTGCATATCATTAGGAGAATGCACTCTTCTATCTCTCTTGCTGTTAAAACTGCTTAGCAGCCCCCGGGTGACTTAAAACTTGCCTCAGGGGGATACTTAATTTTAACACAATTTATATATAACCAAGGGATTTAAAGATGACTAAAAATAGTAACCACATAAAAATATTTGATACTACATTAAGAGATGGAGAGCAATCTCCAGGTGCTTCAATGAATATTGAAGAGAAGCTAAAAATTGCTGAGGCATTAGAGGAATTAAAAGTTGATATTATTGAAGCTGGATTTCCTGCTGCTTCTAAAGGTGATTTTGAAGCGGTCTCAGAAATATCAAAAAAAATTAAAGACTCATCAATATGTGCTTTGAGTAGAGCTTCTAAAAGCGATATTGAAACTGCAGCTAAAGCGCTTAAAGATGCAAATGCCCCTAGAATTCACACATTCATCTCAACAAGTGATTTACACATGAAGCATAAATTGCAATTAAATGCTGAAGAAGTTTATCAAAAAGTAATTGATAGCGTCTCTTTTGCAAGAAACTTGTGTGACGATGTTGAATGGTCGTGTGAAGATGGTACAAGAACTAATCTGGATTTCATGTGTCGAACTGTTGAAGCTGCGATAAAGAATGGCGCCTCAACTATTAATATACCCGACACAGTAGGCTATTCAATTCCAGATGAATTCACAAATATAATTACTCATCTTATTAACAATGTACCCAATATAGATAAAGTAACGATTTCGACACATTGTCATAATGACCTTGGTCTTGCTGTTGCCAATTCTTTGGCTGGTGTTAGAGCTGGAGCAAGACAAATTGAGTGTACTATTAATGGCCTTGGCGAAAGAGCTGGAAATGCTGCGATGGAAGAAGTGGTTATGGCAATGCGAACTAGAAATGATATGATGCCATATGAAACTAACATTGTAACAGAAAAACTTACCAAGACTTCCAAGCTTGTGTCTGCTGTTACTGGATTTCCCGTTCAATTTAACAAAGCAATTGTTGGAAAAAATGCTTTTGCACATGAGGCAGGAATTCATCAAGATGGGATGTTAAAAAATAATAAAACGTATGAGATCATGACACCTGAAAGTGTCGGTGTATCTGAGTCAAATCTTGTTATGGGTAAGCATTCTGGAAGGCATGCATTCAAGCAAAAGATAATAGAACTTGGATATAGCGTTAATGACAATGTGATTGAAGAAGCTTTTGAAAATTTTAAAAGCTTAGCCGATAAAAAAAAGAACATATATGATGAAGATATTGTAGCTATTATCGATGACCAGGTAATTAGAATTAATGATTCAATAATCTTAAAAGACTTGCAAGTGATTGCAGGTACAAAAGGGCCACAACAAGCTGAGATTAATTTGATGATCGAAGACAAATTAAACAATATAACTTCTACAGGCGATGGACCAGTTGATGCAATATTTAATGGTTTAAGTAAATTAGTGCCACACAAAGCTAAATTACTCTTGTATCAGGTGCATGCTGTTACTGAAGGAACAGATGCTCAAGCTGAGGTATCTGTCAGACTTTCAGAGGATGGAAAAACTGTTGTTGGTTTAGGATCTGATACAGATACATTAGTAGCTTCGGCAAAGGCTTATATCAATGCATTAAATAAGTTAGTTGTTAAAAGAGAAAAATCTGCACCAGCTAAAATGTCAGGTATTTAATTAAGGAGAATAGAAGAATGTTTAATAATTTAATTGGTTTGTGGTCTTCTGATATGGCAATAGATCTTGGCACTGCCAATACCTTAGTCTATGTCAAAAATAGAGGAGTAGTTTTAAATGAACCTTCAGTTGTTGCGGTACTCAATCAAGCTGGAAAAAGTAAAGTTATTGCAGTGGGTGAAGAAGCAAAAAGTATGCTGGGCAAAACGCCGGGACATATTCAAGCAATTAGACCAATGAAAGATGGTGTCATCGCAGACTTTGTTGTGACTGAGGAAATGATAAAACATTTTATTCGCAAAGTTCACAATCGAAAAACATTTGCTAATCCAAGAATTATTATTTGTGTGCCAACAGGCTCAACTCCAGTAGAACGTAGAGCAATACACGACTCTGCTCTTGCCGCAGGTGCCAGGAAAGTATCACTAATCGAAGAGCCAATGGCTGCAGCAATTGGCGCCGGACTTCCAGTTAGTGAGCCAAGAGGCTCAATGGTAGTTGATATTGGTGGTGGCACATCCGAAATCGCTGTTATTTCACTTGGTGGAATCGTTTACTCCAGATCAGTTAGAATCGGTGGAGATGCAATGGATATTGCTCTGATCAATTATATGCGAAAAAGATATAATCTGCTGATTGGTGAATCTTCAGCTGAAATGATAAAAAAAGAAGTAGGAATTGCTCTATCTCCAAAGAATGGAGATGGCAAAACTATTGATATAAAAGGAAGAGATTTAGCTTCTGGGGTTCCAAAAGAAATAGAACTCACTCAAAGTCAAGTTTCTGAAGCCCTTTCTGAGCCAATTCAAACAATTATTGATGGTGTTAAGTCAGCACTAGAAGATACCCCACCTGAATTAGCTGCTGATCTAGTTGATATGGGCGTTGTTTTAACTGGAGGAGGAGCTCTACTCGAGTCAATGGATGAGGCAATAAGAGAGGCTACTGGTTTACCCGTTACAATAGCTGAAGAGCCGCTCTCTTGCGTTGCCCTTGGAAGTGGAAAAGCTTTAGAGTCAGAGAGTTCCTTTGAGCCAATTTTGTCATCAGCATATTAAATTAAAAAAGGTTTGAAAGTGAGGCTTTCAAGAAATTTAAGAGTCCAAAAAATACTAAATCCAAGTAGCAGGGTTTTTATTTTTGCAATTATACTTTTCGCCTTCTCAGTTATTTTATTTATTGGAAGGTTTGAATTAACACAAACGGCAAAGAACTTGAGATCACAAGTTACCAGTATCTCTTATTCTATTTCACATATTGTATCAATGCCGTCAAACGTAATAAATTCAGGAATACAATCTATTATAGATTTAAAAAAAATTTATCAGCAACTTGAAAATTATAAAAAAAACCAACTCACTAACTCTTCCTCATTTCAAGATATTGTTTCTATGAAATTAAAAATAGCTCAATATGAAGAGTTATTAAATCTAACAGCTGACCTAGAATATGATTTTGTTACTTCGAGAATAGTGGCAGATTTTTCAGATAAAATTATAGGGACTATCTTGATAAAATCTAATGAAACTGAAAAACTATTTGTTGATATGCCAGCCACAGGCCCGACTGGCATTTTAGGTAGAGTATCATCAGTAGATAACAAGATTGCAAGAGTACTACTGCTTAATAATATTAATAGTAGGTTGCCAGTCAGTATTTCTGAAAACGCGCATCAAGGAATTATGATTGGGCAGGGTCAAAAAAACCCAATAATTGAGTATGTTAGGGAATATAAAAACATACACGTTGGAGATATAGTTTCAACTTCTGGAAAGGGAGGAATTTTTCCACCCTACTTAGTTGTAGGGCAAGTCGCAAGTATAGAGGGTGAAAGAATTGAGGTTGAATTAATTGAGGACATTAGTCAACTAACACACATAAGATTGTTAAACTATAAATTTGATCAGAATAATGAGTAAGAAATTTTATGATTGATCTTAAAATAGGCAATTTATTAATTTATCTTATTTTATTTTTTACTACATCATCAAATCTTGTGTTCAGTTCGACTTATTTTGACCTTACATTGATTAGCTGCTTGATAATATATGTTTTAAGATGGAATGAAGCGAATTGGTTCGTCTGTATCATATTATTTATGTTAGGAATCTATAATGATATCTTAATCTCGACTCCTTTTGGCTATACAAGTTCTCTATTCCTTTTCTTTTATTTAATAGATCGAGTAGGAAATTTCTTTAGTATACCATCAAATACAAACATCAAATTTATTATATTTTCATTATTCGTACTAATATTGTTTTCCATAAATTACTTTACGATTTATTTTATCTATAGCACATCAATGCCGTTCTTTGTAAATCTTGCATCTTATATGGCAGTAATATTATTATACTATCCGTTAAATTTTATAATTGGAACAATTCAAAATAAATATGTCAGAGTCAAATAAATTTATCTTTAAGAAATATGATGCAAATGTGTCAATTAACAGAAGAACAGCAATTATAACAATTGCAAAAGCCGGATTATTTTCAATACTAGGCGCAAGACTTGCTTACCTCCAGATTGTAGATAAAGATAAATACGAAATACTTTCAGATAATAATCGAATTACTCATCGTTTAATAGAGCCTCAAAGGGGAATTATATATGACCTACAAGGTAAGCCTTTGGCAATTAACCGTCAACGATATGAAGTTGTAATTATTAGAGAAGAAACTTCAGACTATATAAAATCTATTGAAAATTTAAAAAATATATTACCTGATGTAAATATAGATACCGAGAAACTGTATTCAGAAATAAAAAAAACAAAAAAATTTATTCCAATAAAAGTGTTAGATGATTTATCTTGGGATCAATTTTCCCGACTTAACGCCAACATTCATAAAGTTGATGGACTATATCCTCAAATTGGTTTTAAGAGATATTATACAAGTGGACAATCTCATTCTCATATTATTGGGTATACAGCTCCTCTCGATAAAAAAGAAAAAGACACTAATACATTAGCTAATTTAAGTTCAGCAAAATCAGGAAAACTAGGAATTGAAAAAGCCAAAGACGTCAGTTTAAGAGGTAAATTGGGCAATAAAAATGTTGAAGTTAATGCAAACGGGAGAGAAATTCGAGAATTAGACAGATATGAAAGCATTCAAGGTAAAAATATTCAACTTACAATTGATTCAGACCTTCAAGACTATTGCTACAAAAGCTTGAATGATCAAAGTGGATGTGTGGCGGTTACAAATATTAAGACTGGAGAATTTTATGCATTAGTCTCATCACCATCATATGATCCCAACTTGTTTTCCAAGAGTATATCATCAGAAAAATGGAATTCTCTTACAGAAAATATTTATAAACCTCTAATAAATAAATCAATTTCAAGTCAATACCCCCCCGGTTCGACAATTAAACCATTTGTGGCACTTGCGGCATTAGAAAATGGTGTCAGTGAAAAAAGAGAAGTTTATTGTAACGGAAAACATGAAATTAAAGATACAAGTCTTGAATCAGGCATTAAAACTTTTCACTGTTGGAAAGAAGAAGGTCACGGTAACGTCAACATGAATGAGGCACTAAAAGTTTCGTGCGACGTATATTTTTATCAAATATCTAGAGAAATTGGCATCAACAAAATTGCTGAAGTATGTAAAAGGTTTGGGTTTGGGCAAAATGTTTTTGATTCATTTTATGAGGAAAAAAAAGGAATTGTTCCTTCAAAGAATTGGAAGTTAGAGTCTATTGGCACACCTTGGATGGTTGGAGAAACCCTCTCAGCAGGAATTGGACAAGGTTATTTTCTTACAACCTCTGCACAATTAAGCCTTGCATTAGGTCAATTAATCAATGGAGGAGAGAAAATAATTCCTACAATTGTTATGGATAAAAATAAGGATGTTCAGAAAAATCAAAAAATATCTTTAAATCCCAAGCATCTAGCTATCATCAAAAAGGGTCTTGAGGATGCAACCAATACACAAGGTGGAACATCATTTAGATCACGTATTTCCGGCAATCTAAAAATGGCTGGTAAAACTGGCACTTCTCAAGTTAGAGTTATTAGCTCGCAAGAAAGAGAAGAGGGCTTAAAAAAGAACAATGAGTTACCGTGGGAAAAACGTGATCATGGTTTATTTATTGGATATGGACCAATAAATAATCCTCAATATGCAGTATCAGTAATAATAGAACATGGAGGAAGTGGCTCTGGAGCCGCAGCACCAGTTGCTTCAAAAATATTCAAATATTTGTTTGATAATAACTTAAACTTAAAAAGTAAGAGCATTTCCAATGTTTAGTGAAAGTAAAGCTGAACTAACGATCTTTGATAAACTTAGATCTATAAATTATTTTTTACTATTTCTTATATGTACTATATTTTTCATTGGGACTCTTGCGTTATACAGTATTTCTAATGGCAATTTCAGTGAATGGCCTATAAAGCATCTGCAAAGATTTATCCTCGGCCTAATTATTTTTTTTATTGTAGCATTGTTAGATTTGAAAATAATTTTTAGATTTGCATATCTGATCTTTATCACCAGTATTGCCGCGCTAATAATTCTTCTAATAGTTGGAGATGAGATTAATGGTGCTAAACGATGGATAAGTTTTGCAGGATTCAGTTTACAACCATCAGAATTTGTAAAATATACTTTAATCTTGGCTCTAGCTAAATATTTTCATTCTATGGAGGATTATCACGAAAATTTTATTTCTAAATTAATCATACCTAGTTTTATAGTA
>JACWEC010000019.1 GCA_014653725.1 Pelagibacterales bacterium SAG-MED32
AAAATGACATAAGCTGCTGAAAAATATAACTAATCCAAAAAAAGCTATAGACATTACCCATTTGATCCCATACTATCCCATGTAATCCCAATTTAACCCAAACGAGGTAATTTGTTGATTATTTTAATAACTAATTTTTTTTATAAAATGGCATTGTTTCTATCTACTTATATTAATCGCATAGACAAGAAAGGTCGTGTTTCAGTACCTTCATCATTCAGAAGTGTACTTGAACAAAATGGCCTTAAGGGAATGATTTGTTACCCTTCACCAACCCTTCAATCAATTGAAGGCTGTGCAATTAATCGAATGCAAAAAATAAGTGATGCGATTGAGTCTGCTGGACCTTTTAGTGAAGAAAGAAACACTTTTTCATCTTCTATATTTGCAGACAGTCATCAAATTCATTTTGATCAAGAAGGTAGAGTAATAATACCTGGTGAATTAATTGTATCAGCAGGAATTATTGATCAAGTTTCATTTGTAGGCATGGGGGAAACATTTCAAATGTGGAACCCGACTACGTATGAAGACTATAAAAAAGATAAATCAAATAGTGCGAAGAATAATTTAGCAAATCTCAAATGGAGTAATCAATAACTAATGAAAACAGGAGGGTAATTTCATGGTTTTAAATTTAAGCGTTCCAGAACTAAAAGAACTTAAGCCTAAGATAACTGTGTTTGGAGTCGGAGGTGCAGGCGGCAATGCGATCAACAACATGATTGAAGCAGGTTTATCCGGTGTTGAGTTTGTGGCAGCCAATACAGATGCACAGGCCCTTTCTAAATCATTAAGTGACTCTAAGATGCAACTAGGAGTTCAAGTAACAAAAGGTCTTGGCGCAGGTTCACATCCTGATATTGGAAAGTCTTCAGCTGATGAAACTAAGCATGAAATCATGGAACGTTTAGAGGGAACTAATATGCTTTTCATCACGGCTGGTATGGGTGGAGGCACTGGTACAGGTGCTGCACCAGTAATTGCACGGGTAGCAAAAGAATTGGGCATCCTCACTGTTGCAGTTGTTACAAAACCATTTCAATTTGAGGGAGCTGGCAGAATGCGTATCGCTGAGCAGGGCCTCAAAGAATTAGAGCATTTAGTAGACACGACAATTGTAATACCTAACCAAAACTTATTCAAAGTCGCTGATGAAAAAACAACTTTCGCAGATGCTTTTTCAATGGCGGATGATGTTTTACATGCAGGGGTAAGAAGTATTACAGATTTAATGGTTGTTCCTGGACTTATAAATTTAGATTTTGCAGATGTAAAAACAATCATGAATAACATGGGGCGCGCCATGATGGGAACAGGAGAAGCTTCTGGTGAAAATAGAGCCATTGAATGTGCCCATAATGCCGTAACGAACCCATTACTTGATGACTATTCACTTGATGGAGCTAAAGGACTTCTCATTAATATAACTGGTGGGACTGACCTTACTCTTCATGAAGTCGATAAAATTACAAACGAGATTCGAGAACAGGTTCATCCTGATGCAGATGTAATTGTGGGATCAATTTTTGACGACAAACTTGAAGGCAAGGCAAGAGTTTCTGTTGTGGCCACAGGATTAGACTCACATCCAAAGCCAACTAAATCAATTGTAGATTTACAAATTACAAGAAATTCTGCAGTATCATCAATGACTGCTGCACCAGCAGCAAATTCAAACTCAGTACAAGCTTCGTTAAGCAATGAAGAGATAAATGAAGAAGTAAATGAAAATTCTGATCCATATATGTTCATGGATGGGGAAGATTCAAATATTCATTCTGAAACTGATATTGAAGATACGCAAGTTATAATAGAACCAGAAATGGCAGCTGAAGAAGAAGTTGAACCAGAGCCAATCACTGAACCAGAAATGGCAGCTGAAGAAGAAGTTGAACCAGAGTTAATCACTGAACCAGAAATGGCAGCTGAAGAAGAAGTTGAACCAGAGTCAATCACTGAACCAGAAATGGCAGCTGAAGAAGAAGTTGAACCAGAGCCAATCACTGAACCAGAAATGGTTACTGAGGATGAAGCTCCTAATAGCATAATGGATTTAATAAATGCTAATAGAGAAAATGATGAGTTAGATGCACCTGATCTTTTTAGTGGTCAAAACATTCATCAATTAGACGACATAAATGATGCTAAAGATGAAGAAATAATAGAAGAAAGTGAAACTGATCAGGATTTATTAGAAATTCCTTCATTCCTTAGAAGACAGAGTAAATGACGAGTAAAGAATTGGCTCACAAGCCAGTTCTTATAAATGAGATAATAAAGTTAACCGGGCCCAAAGATAATGAAACATATTTCGATGCAACATTTGGAAATGGAGGGTACTCGAAAGAATTTCTTGAGTTTACTAACTGCAATATTATTGCAATTGACAGGGATCCGTTTGCTAATCAAATTGCTAGAGAATTTAAAAAAAAATATGGCAAAAGGTTCGATTTTTTCCATTCTAAATTTAGTAAAATTAACGAAGTTATGGAAAAAACCGAGGAAAAAGAAATTGACGGTTTCGTATTTGATATAGGAGTTTCATCAATGCAATTAGATTTTCCAGAAAGAGGTTTTTCTTTTATGAAAGAAGGTCCATTAGACATGCGAATGGATCAAGAAGGAACAACTGCGTATGACGTGGTAAATTCAAAAAGTCATGAAGAATTAGCTGATATCATTTATTATTATGGTGATGAGGGAAACTCCAGGAGAATTGCCCGAGAAATTGAAACTTATCGTAAATCAAAAAACATTGAAACAACTTTAGAATTAGCAGAAGTTATCAAAAAATGTTTCTCAAATAAATATTATAAAAAGCATCCTGCTACTAAAACCTTTCAGGCTCTAAGAATTTATATAAATAACGAATTAGAAGAATTACATTCTGGTCTTAATCACGCATTAAAATATTTAAAAAAAAATGGAAATTTATGTGTTGTCACTTTCCATTCGCTTGAGGATAGACTTGTTAAAAACTTTTTAAAAATAGCAAGTCAAAATAATAAGATAAATAAAGTTCTCAAACCCAGCAAAGAAGAGATGGAATATAATTCACGATCAAGATCAGCCAAGTTAAGGTTCTACGAAAAGAATAATCTAGAATTTGGTTATGTGGCTATTGAAGATTTGGGATTTAAACAATCATGATTAGTACTTTATTTAAAATTTTCTCGGTGATCATCTTATTAATAGGATTACTTGCAATAATGATCATAAAAAATATATCAGCTGAAAAACAAAACTATATCAATGAACTAGAAATTACCCTGAGAGAAGAGCAAAATAAGAGTGAGCTTTTTAAAATAGAATGGGATCATATGATCTCACCTATAAATTTGAAAAAGATATCGGAAATGGTCATATCCAATGACTATACTAAATACTTCGTAGTTTTAGACAAAGATGATCTGGGTCAAGAAAATCAGGTATTCCAGGATATCATTGCAGTTGATATGCCCTCAAAGAAAATTATAAGCCCTGCACGATAGAACTTTGTGAGAAAGAGAAAAAATTCTGGAAAAAAGAAAATAGACATTTATCAAAAAAGTTTCTCATTTACTCATCGATACAATGCTGAAAAATTTGCTATTGAAAAAATAAATTCAATAAAGCAAAGCTTCGCACTTAAGATTAATAATCGTTTAATTTTGTCAGCAATCATATTCAGTACTTTGTTTATTGCTATTACAATTAAAATGATTGAAATAAATCTCTTTTATGTTGAAAAAAATCGTTATTTTGTGTCATCGATAGATGAGGAGAGGCGTAATATATTAGATAGAAACAATATTTCTCTAACAGCTAACTTACAAATGTCTGATGTTGGTATTGATCCTAAAAAAATTTATGATCGTGAGGCATTCATAAAGAAAGTCTCATCATTGTATTATGACATATCAGCAAATGATTTAGAAAATAGAATTAACTCTGGTAAATGGTTTTACTTAAAACGCAATATAAGTCCCAATGAACTTCAGAAAGTTATTGACCTTGGAGAAACTGGTATAGAGATAAGAGATATTTATAAGAGAAAGTATCTTCATAAAGAGCTATTTAGCCATCTCATAGGAAAAGTAGATATTGATAATGATGGTATTTCAGGAATGGAGAAATCTTTCAATAGATTATTAAATAATCAAAATAAAAACGATGTTATTTCCTCAGTTGATACAAGAATACAACATATAGTAAGAGATGAATTATTAGATTCTATGAAGTTATACAAAGCGACTGGTGGATCAGGGCTTGTTATGGAAGTAAATACTGGAGAAATATTATCCATGGTATCACTTCCTGACTTTGATCCTAACAGCAAAATTTTTGACGAAAATTCTGCATTCAATAAAAATACTCTGGGTGTTTATGAATTTGGCTCAGTCATGAAAATATTTACAACCGCAATTGGGATTGAAGAAAATATATTTAAGCCTAATACACTCTATGAGATTGATGATCATATTTATGTAGGTAAACATAAAGTACATGATGTTCATCGTCCCTGTGAAACCAAAAAATGTACGGTTGAAGAAATATTTGTGCACTCATCAAATGTTGGCACTATTAATATGATTAGAGATATTGGACCAGAGTTACAGAAGAATTATTTACATGATTTAGGTTTTTTTGATCAAGTTATTGTAAATTTACCTGAACGAGCAGAGCCACTTATTCCAGATCCTTGGAGAATGGTTAATACTGAGTCCATTTCTTATGGCTACGGACTTTCGATTTCTCCTCTTCATTTAGCTTTAGCTACTTCAACGGTATTAAATGGAGGTTACATAATAGAGCCGTCATTGATAAAAAAAGATAATCAATTATTCAAAAATCAAATATTCTCAGAGCAAACAAGTGAAATTATGAGATACTTGCTTAATCGTGTCGTAGATGAAGGAACTGCAAAAGATGCTTTTGGAAAGGATTCTAATAATAAATATGCTGGTAAGTATAGTGATTATAAATACCTAGTCGGAGGCAAGACAGGAACAGCTAGGAAAATAAACAATAAGTCTTATGCAAGTGAAAAAATGACTACATTTATTTCAGCTTTTCCCATCAATAAACCAAAATACCTTGTACTTATTTCACTAGATGACCCAAAAGGAATAGTTGGAGAATATGATACGCCCTATAATACCTGGGGTTATACAGATGCTGGATGGAACGCAGCAAGAGTTTCGCGACAAATTATAGACAGGATAAGTCCTATTTTAGACACAAAAAGTAAATATTTACCAAGTGATAACTTATTAATTAATACATCACTGCAATAAATGACAAATAGTCGTCTCCTGAAAAAAATAAATTCAGACAAGATAAAGTACAAAGGTATTTGCTCTGACTCGAGAATAATAAAGAAAGGCGACATTTTCTTTGCAATCCCGGGAAGTAATGCAGATGGGCTGAAGTATGTAAATGACGCAGTAGCTAAAGGTGCCTCTGCAATAGTTATTCCAATTAAAAAAAAAATAAAGATTTCATCAAACATACCAATTTATAAGGTAAAAGATATTCGAAAAGAAATTTCTTTAGCTGCGTTCGTGGTCAATAGTGAAACAATAGAAAAAAAAATCGCTGTGACAGGAACAAATGGAAAAACATCAGTAACTTATTTTTTAAATTATATATTATCAAATTTAGGAGAAAAAACTGCAACAATAGGTACGTTAGGTAATTCTCAGATAAAAAAACTTAATATTGAAAATCTAACTTCTCCTGAGCCAATTGACTTATCAAAACAGTTAAGAAAATTAAGTAAAGAAAAAATTAAGTATCTTGTAATGGAAGCATCAAGTCATGGCTTACATCAAAAAAGGTTTTATGGATTAAAATTTGATGCTTGTGTACTTACAAACATTTCACAAGATCACTTAGATTATCATAAAACTATGTCACATTACATAATGAGTAAGCTCAAACTATTTTCTGATTATGTAAAAAAGGATAGTAAGATCATAGTTAACTCTGAAACTAAATATATTGATAGAGTTAAAAGTTATTTAAAGAAAGAAAGTATTATTAGTCCAATCTATTTTCAGAAAAATAATAAATTTAAAATAGTTAAGATAAAAAAAAATAAGCACAGCTCAACAATAGTCGATGTAAAATTTGGTAAAGAAATTAAAAAATTTAAGTTTACTAACTTTCCATTATTTCAAATACACAACTTCTTACTGGCAACATTAACGCTTTATTCTATGGGTCACAATTTAACTAAGATTCAAAAGTTAAGCCTAAAATGTCCTTCAGTGCCAGGTCGCATGGAATTTGTTGGGAATACAAGAAACAGTGCTTCTGTATATGTTGATTTTGCGCACACGCCTGATGCGCTTCAAAATACTCTAATAGAAGGAAGCAATCTTTGTAAATCAGAGCTGCATGTCGTTTTTGGATGTGGTGGAAACAGAGATTACTCAAAACGTTCAATAATGGGAAAAATTGCTTCAAAATACGCAGATAATGTTGTTATCACTGATGATAATCCGCGCTTTGAGAATGCAAAAAAAATTAGAAAAGAAATTATTGATGATTGCAAAAACTTTTTGGAAATTTCAGATAGAAAAAAGGCAATAAAACATGCAATCAAGCAACTAAGAAAAGGAGATTTATTAATAATTGCAGGTAAGGGGCATGAAAAAAATCAAATTATTAATGGCAAAACTTACCCCTTTGATGATGTAAAAATATCTAAAGGTTTCCTAAAATTATGAAAACGAATCATATTTCAATTTCAGAGATTAATAATCTATTTAATACTAAGTACAGTGACATAAAAATTACAGGTGCATCACTTGATACAAGAACTTTAAAAAAAGGAAATATCTTTTTTGCAATTAAAGGAAAAAATAATGATGGCCATAAATTTATAAATCAAGCAGAAAAAAAGGGAGCATCTATAGCATTTGTTCAAAAAATTAATTCTAAATCTAACCTTAAGCAAATTAAGGTAAAAAATACTCTATCTGCTTTATCATCCCTTGCTAGATACTACAGGTCCTTACTAAATACTCAAATTATTGGAATTACAGGCAGTGTAGGAAAAACTGGAACTAAGGATGCGATTTCGTTTATTTTAAAGGAGCATAAAAATATTTTTTGCTCAAGACAGTCTTACAACAATAAATATGGAATGCCATTAGAAATTTTAAATATGCCGAGAAAAACAAAATTTGGTTTTTTCGAATTAGGTATGAATCATTTTGGAGAGATAAAAAGCTTAGTAAAAATATTAAAGCCAAATATTTCTATTATTTTAAATATTGAAAACGTACACTTAGGTAATTTTAAATCTTTAAAAGAGATTGCTGCGGCAAAAAGTGAAATCTTTACATCTTCAGAAAATATTGATTCACTAATTCTTAATAAAGAGACCAATTATTATAATTTGTTATATAGATACTATAAAAATACTAAGATAAAAAATATTTATAATTATAGCAAAAAAAATAATTCAAATGTCTATATAAAAGAAAGAAAGGATAAAAAAAAATTTATACAGCTCAAAGTTAGTCTTCCAGGAGACAAATTAATTAGTTTTGGTGTAAGAATTGATCAGGAAAATCTAATCGATAACTGCTTAGCAATTCTTACTTGCTTACATGCACTTAACATTGACCATAGATTTATTAAAAAGTTTAAAAACGTACCCTTCACCAGTGGGCGAGGAAATATGATTAGATGCAAATATAATAGTCACAAACTTAAGCTTTATGACCATTCATATAATGCTAGCCCAATTTCAATGAAGCAAACAATTGATATATTTGATAGCTTAAAAGAGAAGAATATTGTTTATTTGATTGGTGATATGAATGAACTGGGTCAAAAGGCTAGTTTCTACCATAGTAATCTAATTAAGTTTTTAAATAAGAAAAAATTTGAAAAATGTTTATTTATCGGAAAGCATTTCAAAAAGTTAGAAAACAAAATACGAAATAATAAGATTTCTTTTTATAAAGACATCAATCAGGTTATCGACAATCTTGACGAAATAGTGGAGAGTAATTATACAATTTTTGCTAAAGGATCTAATTCGATTAACATAAGAAGATTAATCAGTCATCTTAAACAAGAAAACGTATGATATTATATATTTTAGAATACTTAAATATCCCAAGCTTATATAATTTCTTCAATTATCTGACTGTAAGAACTGGCTTCGCTCTTTTTACTTCTTTCTTCTTCATATTGTTATTTGGTCCTGCATTAATTAATAAGATAAGTTCTTATCAGTCTATCGGACAGCCTATTAGGGAAGACGGTCCAGAGTCTCATATAATAGCTAAAAAGGGAACGCCTACCATGGGTGGAATCATCATATTGTTGTCCATAATTGGATCTATTTTGCTTTGGGTAAACCCAGAAAGTTTTATATCTTGGCCTGTTATATTTATTCTAGTTTCTTTTGGCTTAATTGGATTTGCAGATGATTTAAGTAAAGTTAAAAATAATTCAAGCAAAGGTATTTCTGCTAAAATAAGAATATTTCTTCAAATTATTGTTTCACTAATTTTTATATATTGGATAACTAAACACCATCACATTGATATTAAGCTTTTATCATTACCTTTTTTAAAAGATATTTTTATTAATTTAGGTCTGTTTGCAGTGCCGTTTATTCTAATCGTTATCTTGGGATCAGCAAATGCAGTAAATTTAACTGATGGTCTAGACGGGCTTGCAATTGTTCCTGTAATGATTGTTGCAGCAACATTCGCTGTAATTTGTTATTTGGCTGGCAATATAATTTTTGGATTAGTTATATTTTTCAGCAGCTTATGTCATTTTTTACTTTAAGCAAATTTTATAAGTTATTGAAAATAAATAGATATAAAATTACCAGATAATCTATAAGCCGGGTTCTGTGATTTAATAAAAATCTATGACTATTCATCTAGTTCGAGTGTTACCACACGAATCATGCGATCAACCCAGTTACAGTCAAGACTAACTATTGTAACTCTATTTGATCTTGCTCCTGGCGGGGTTTACCATGCCTTTTTTGTTACCAAAAAAGCGGTGAGCTCTTACCTCACCTTTTCACCCTTACCTTATAAATTTCAATTAAGGCGGTTTATTTTCTGCGGCACTTTCCCTGGGGTCGCCCCCGCCGGGTATTACCCGGCACCATTGTCTTGTGGAGCCCGGACTTTCCTCTTTACAAGTAAAGCAGTCATCCAATTATCTGGCAGATATCATTTACAGTCTTAGTGTTTTTTGGTCAAGCTTCTGTGTTTAAATTTTATTAAATTTCGCAGATATCCTATCAATTTGTGTTTAACAGAAAATTCTTCTAATTCTTCAGGACAATAATGGCTCTCAAAAGCATAAATAACTTGAAGCGTTTCCTTGTCCATTAATCCATTAATAGAAATTTTATAACCAAAGTCACTCAATAACATTTGTAGGTTTTTTATATCTGATGGGTTTAATTCTTTATTAGAATTATTTTTTTTTGGAAGCAAGCCTATGCCTTTTTTATTTAATGCTTTCCAGGGAAACAAATAACCAGGGTCTAATTTTCTTAATGGAGCAATATCAGAGTGTCCTAAAATTAACGCATCATTGATTTGATATTTATTTTTTAAGTATAATATTAACTTTGTAGTAGCATTTACCTGAGACTTGTTGAATTTATGATAACCAAACTCTTGACCTTTATTCTGAATCTCTATTCCAATTGATTTTGAATTGAGATTTTTGTCTGATCCCCAGAATGAGATACCTGCATGCCAAGCAATGTCATAATCTTTTACGAGCTGAATGATTTTTCCGTATTCATTTATAAAATAATGTGAACTGACTTTGGCTTTTTTTGATTGCATTCTTTTTAAGGACTCGGCTGATGAAAGCATGCCTGTATAATGAATTATAAGATATTTTATTTTTCTATATTTTCTTTTATCAAAATTTGGAGAGTTTAAGAATTGAAATTTCATGGCGAATTTGGAACCTTTTTCTCTTCTGGTTCACGGATCATCACTATTGCAACTCCTACCAAAGTAATTAGAGCTCCAAAAATAATTTTCACAGTAATGACCTCATCAAAACCCTCATACAATGAAAATAAAGATATTATGAATGCATTTACTATAGCTAATACAGGCGCCATAAGAGTTAAAGGTGTTACTTTGGAAAGTTCATACTTCGTAATTAAATAATAAAATCCTGCATGACCTATTAATGTTGCTGCAAAAGCAGTAAATAAAACTGCATACCAACCAACTAAATTTGCATTTGTTATTACTTCAATATGATTATCTTCAAAAACTAGTGAGACTGTTGCTAAGAAAATAAAGCTAATAAATGCAATCCAAGCCTGCAGATCAAATACCTTTATATTTTCTAATTTTTTCATAAATAATAGACTTACAGCTATAGAAAAAGCAGCAAGAAGAGCAAAATAAACACCTCCCAAATCGGAAAAAATTGTTGGCTCGAAGACTAAAATAATTACACCCCCAAAAGATAGGGTGATACCCAATATTCTACGCCATCGGATCACTTCCTTAAGAAATATCACTGACAATATAGTTGCAAATGGTACCCCTAGCTGGAGTACGATTGCTACAGATGAAATATATTGGGAGTTATCGAGTGCTAAATAAAAGAATGCAAAATGTATGCCTCCTCCAAGGATAGAAACAATCAAAATATTAGTCATCTGGCCTTTGTGAAACTTAAGAAATGGAATTAAAATGAGGGCTATAAGAAAAAAGCGCATTGTTGTGAAGAGAAATGGGGGAAATTCTGTTACGCCAATCTTTGCTGAAATAAATGCTAAACTAAAAGCAAAATTTATCATTAATACTAAAATGATATCTTTAGTTCTCAAAATATTTCCATTTATTGTATAAAATGCCTCATAAATTTAAACTCAATTAAAGTATTAATTTGATTACAAAATTTATATAGAATAGCATTAATCTAATGAATTTGAGAATACTATTAGTGGTAATTATTGGATCAACCCTTATTTTTCAGAGTTGTGCTTCGAAAGGCACTGAGTTGAATAGCTCTTTATCAAAACAAGAGGTCTCAACGGTTAATGATCCATTTGAAAAAGTAAATAGAGTTGTATTCTCTTTTAATATTATCTTTGATAAAATTATTTTAAGACCAATTGCTGTGACTTATAAAGCGGTAGTTCCAGGCTTTGTAAGAAATAGAGTTACTTATTCTCTAAATAATTTAAGCATGCCTATTACCGCTGTTAATAACCTTCTTCAAGGAGAACTCAGAAAAGCTGGAGTATCAACATCAAGATTCATCATTAATTCAACTGTTGGATTGTTGGGCTTCTTTGATCCAGCATCAAGCATGGGATTAGAGACTGAAACAGAAGATTTTGGACAAACACTATCAGTTTGGGGCGTTTCCTCAGGACCATACGTAGTATTACCTTTCTTGGGACCGTCTAATCCTCGAGACTTTGCAGGCCTTCTATCCACATCTCTTTTAGACCCAATGTATCAAATTGGAGGGGGCAGTGCTCCTGACTCACTCAGAACATATCGATTAGGAACAGGCGCTGTTGATTTTAGGTCTCAAAATGTTGAAATTCTTGATGACCTTCAAAATAATTCAATCGATTATTATGCTGCAGTCAGAAGTTTTTATTGGCAAGGAAGGGAGAGTCAGGCATCTAGTAATCTAGAAATTGATTCTTCTGAGCAAGAAAATGATATTTTTGATGACTTTGAAATTGATGAGAGCTATGTAGGACCAGATATTGAGATTTCATATGACTAAAATTAGGTTTCATATTTATATACTTTTACTTTTCTGCAGTTTTAACTTTACAGCTCATTCGTCTAATTTTTTAGAGGAAGAAAATTTTGTAACATCATTTGCTGACTCAGCTATTTCTATCTTAAGTAATGATACAATCTCTGATGCTGAAAGAACTTCGAGTTTTACCGAATTAGTAATGTCATCAATTGATCTTAATCTGATTTCAAAATTTGTTTTATCTAAAGCATGGAAAAATGCTTCTGATGAACAAAAGGAAAACTATTTAATTGCATTTAAAGATTACTTTGTCAGCTCCTATGCTAACAAACTTGATCAGTATACTGGTGAAAGAGTTGATGTAATTGGATCCCAAGAAGCTGGGAAATACGTGATTGTTGAAAGTAATATAGTTAGGGAGGGAACAGATACTCTTAAAATTAATCTAAAGTGGAGACTTCTAAATAAAAACAATCAGATAAAAATTATTGACCTAAACATTGAGGGTATCAGCCTTGTAATTGCACAACGAGAAGAATTTCAGTCATTCCTGGCTAACAACGATTATGATTTGGACAAACTGATTGAAAAAATTGTTTCAGTTTCTGATTAATATTCAGATGAAGGAAGGCCTTTAGGTTTCCATCCAAGCGTAAAACCATCTTCAACATTAAACAGGCTTTTATAACCTTCATTCTCAATCATGTTGGCAGCTAGGTTAGAACGCATCCCTGACTTACAAATAAAATAAATATTTGAGTCCTTAGGTATTTCAAGAGAATTAAATTCCTCAATAAAATTAGGGTTCTGAATTCCCTCCTCATTTCTTATAGCTAATTTAAAGAGGATGCCCTCAAAAGAATCTTCATCGGGGATGCCATCAACATTCCACTCTGTTGGACTTCTTACGTCAATTAAGTAAGAATTCTGATCTTCATTTAGTTTTTTAAAGCAGTCTTCAGATGAAATATTTTGTACCGAGCTCATATTATTATGTCTTTTGATTAGAAGATTTAAATCGATCTGAAATTGGATTGATTTTTGTTTTTCGTCCCCTCACTCTTTGTCTCCATTTAAGAAAAGAATTACGTTTAAGATTATCTTTCATAATCTTTATCACTTCTTTTTCTTTAAGTCCAAATTGATTATTAATATCAGTAAAAGTTGTTCGATCTTCCCAAGCCATTTCAATAATACGGTCAGTATCTGCCTGGGATAGTTTATTCTCCATATTGGTTTGATATCTTTATAGCTTGAAAATTGCCAGGGCGATGTTCTCCTTTTTCAACTACACCAAGTAATTTTTCCCAAATCTCAAGCGCTCCATCTGCTTCTTCTTTACCTATCTGCTTTATCACCTCATCATAAAGGGGGCCTTTTATATCTGATATTTCTGTCTTAACTTTTTCTAAGTACCATTTATTACGATCATTTAGTGATAGGACTTTATATCCTGTTTCTTTTAAAAGACTTTCGTACTTCTCAAGTGAACACATGAACATATCTAAACCTTCCGCTGCAATATACTCCTTCATCTGCGCCGATGGTTCGTTATCATCATTGCGCATCCAATCTCCGACAGAGAGAATTCCATCATCAACTAGGATATCATTTATCTCTTGGAGTAATTTTTTTTTGTCAATGATATGTAAAAAGGCTTCCTTGCTAAAAACAACCTGAAAGCTTTTATCTTCAAATTTATGTTCATCTGGCTTAGTACAGATAAACTTCACTTTATTAGATATACCTTTCTTCATAGCTAAATCATTTGCGGTTTTGATAACTAATGGTTCTGGATCTATTCCAATTGCTTCATTAACACCATATTTTTCTATCATATGAAAAACTGCTCCTCCCGTGCCGCAGCCAATGTCCAAAACTTTTTTGCCTTTTAAGTCTAATCCTTTTAATATTTGATCAATCTCATCAGTGCCCCCCGGTGATAAAAATCCTTCACCCCAAATGGTTTTAAGCATATTCAATTGTTTGGGGCCGTAATGTCCTTCGTCGGTTAAGCTCATATTATTAATGATATGTTTTAGGAGCTCTCGTGGCTTTGTTTAAGTCGATAAAACTTAGATTACATTTTCTTTTGATGACTAGCTTTATTAAAGGAGGTAATAAATTTTTAAATTTTACCCGCCTTACTAAAATATCCTGCTGCTTCATCATATGACCTGTTTGCGTATAGTTTAGAAATACACAAAAGTGTTAAGTGCAACGGAATACCAAATAACAACTCAGGTAGATCTAGATTCATACTGAGATTTTAACCTGATTTATCCATCATAATCAAGAACAACTGTACCTGAAACAGGATCAGTTACACCTAATTCGGGTGATAATTCCTCTAGTACGTGTCTCATCTTATCCAAATTTGCAATCATTGCATCTCTCTGAGCAGCAATTGCTTCTTCTGATTCCCAAATGCCAATATAACAATATGTTCGGTCTCCAGTTTTAAAAAGACGACTCATCTTTTGACCAGGCAAATTTTCAAAGCCTTTATTGATTTCCAAATATTCTTCTTCACAACCTTCTTTAACTTTAGCTCTCACAGCATTACAAAATTCCATATTTTCTCCTTTATAGTTTAGAACAAGATATTAGCTCAAAGATATATCAAATGAAAAGAGCTAATAATTAAATACGTTTT